>CAXBAZ010000466.1:0-3935 GCA_963973395.1 uncultured Acidimicrobiaceae bacterium | reverse complement strand
TGACACCGCGCCACGTCGGCGGAGCCACGGTGATCCGACCGGCGGTCATCCCCGCCCGAGCTCGTCCGACCGCCGGGCGCACCACGACCGCCAGGCCCAGCAGCATCGACGGACCCAGGTCGCGCGGCACGCCACATCGAGCACCGATCAGGTTCGTCGCCGTCGCTCGAACGTGCTGTTCATGTTGCTGCTCGCGTCCGGCAGCACCCTGTTCCTCGCCGCCACCACCAAGGACACGGCGATGCTGTACCTGTTCGGCATCGCGTTCCTGAGTCTCTGCGGCTACATGTACATGCTCGCCCAGGCCCGGCAGCGCGAGTCGGGCAGCTGGCCGAACGACTGGATGCATCACTGAGAGGTCGCCGCTCGCGGAACCGGCCGATACACTGCCGTCCGCACTACGGGGCTGTAGCTCAGTTGGCAGAGCGCGTCGTTCGCAATGACGAGGTCAGGGGTTCAATTCCCCTCAGCTCCACACAGGTCCCATGATGGAACCCCGGGCTCGGCCCGGGGTTTCTCGCGTCCGGCGGTCGCGGTTCCACCTGTGCCATCCTGGGCCGATGGATGTCATCGTGTTCCACCACGCGCTCGGCCTGACACCGGGTGTGCAGGCGTTCGCCGATCGGCTCGGTGCCGCCGGGCACCGGGTGATGGTGCCCGACCTGTATCAGGGGGAGACGTTCGACTCCATCGAGGCGGGGGTCGCCCACGCGGAGGCGACCGGGTTCGACACGATCATCGACCGTGGGGTCGCCGCGGCCGCAGCGCTCGACGATCGGTTCGTGACGATCGGGTTCTCGCTCGGGGTGTTGCCCGCTCAGAACCTCGCGCAGACGCACTCGAAGGCGGTCGGGGCGGTGCTGTGCCACGCTGCGATCCCGCTCGGCACGTTCGCCGACACGTGGCCCGGGGGTGTCGCACTGCAGATGCACAACGCGCCCGACGACTCCTGGGGCGACTTCGAGGAGGCCGAGGCGCTGGTCGAAGCGGTGCCGGGCGCCGAGCTGTTCGTGTACGACACGTCCGCCCACCTCGTCACCGAGCCGAGCCTGCCCGACCACCACCCGGCGATCGCCGATCAGATCCTCGAACGCACCCTGACCCTGCTGGCGTCGGTGTCCTGACCGGACCACGCGTCAGGCGCGGTACGTGGCCAGCTCGTCTCGCACCCGAGCCCGGTACTCGCCGACGCGGCGCAACTTCAGGTCCTCGTAGCCGCGGATGCCGTCGGGCAGCCCGGCGATCAGGACGGCCCCGTCGAGTCGGTCGGGTGCGAGCGAGGCGTAGACCGTCGCCATCGTGTCGAGGAACTCGCCGGGGAGGGCCGCTTCGATCCGTCGCATCTCGGTCCGACCGAACGGATCGAGCCGGGTACCCCGCAGGCGCTTGCCGCGTCGCAGCGCGGCGAAGGCGGGCTTCGCCCAGGTGCCGATCGACATCTTCGAGTCCATCCCGAGCACCTTGAGCAGCGGGGGATGGAGCTGCCACGCCACCTCGGCACCCGCGCCGCCGACGCGTTGCGCGGCCGCCACGCCTTCGGGCAGCAGGAGCAGGCGAGCGACCTCGTACTCGTCCTTGTACGCCATCAGCTTGTGGAGACTGCGGGCGACCGTCTGGGTGAGCCGGAACGAATCGGGTGCGACTCGGCGTTCGTGCGACGCCGCGTCGTTGACCGCATCGAGGAACCGGTGGGCGTACGCACGGTCCTGGTAGCCGACGAGGTCGGCGGCGAGCAGGCCGATCACCTCGCGCAGGTCCTGATGGTCGGTGAGGCCGTCGATCCGCCGGGCGAGGTCGGTGGGGAGCTCGGGCACGGTGACGACCGCCTCGGGTCCGGTCGTCGCCGGCACGAGCGCATCGACGACGGTCGGGTCGTGGGCCCAGCGGCGGCCCCAGTCGAACGCAGCGAGGTTGGCCTCGACCGCGACGCCGTTCAGCTCGATCGCCGCTTCGATCGAGCCGACCGAGACCGGCACGTGGCCGGCCTGGACGGCGACACCGAGCAGGAGCACGTTGGCCTGTGCCTCGTTCCCGGTCAACGTCGCCGACAGGCGGACGGCATCGACGAACCCGTGGGTTCGGGAGGCCGTCACCAGACGCTGCTCGATCGAGGTGGTCGGGTACGGGATGTCGGGATGAGAGATCATGCGGCCGGTCGGGGTCTCGGCGAGCGAGGCCACCACCGCGGTGCGGTCGGGATCGGCGGCGGCGATCGCGCCGTCGCCGGCGGCGACCATCGCGTCGAACGCCAGGATCAGCTCGGCCTGGCCGTCGCCGACCAGGTTCGACGAGCCGTGGTGGTCGTGGGCGAGCACGACGTCGCTGATCACCGGCCCAGCCTTCTGGCTGAGCCCGGTCTGATCGAGGCCGCGCACCTCCCAGCCGTCGAACATCGCGGCGGTCGACAGGATCTGGGCGACGGTCACGACGCCGGTGCCGCCGATGCCGGCCATCCGGATGCGCACCAGATCGGTCGTCGTGTCGAACTGCGGATCGGGCACCGTGCCCGACGGCACGCGGCCACCGTCGTGGACGCGGTCGGGTTCGACCTCGACGGTCATGAACGCGGGGCAGTCGCCGTGCAGGCAGCTCTCGTCGAAGTTGCACGACGCCTGGTCGATCGTGGTCTTGCGGCCGAGCGGCGTGTCGATCGGTTGGACCGACAGGCAGTTGCTGACGTCGCCGCAGTCGCCGCACCCCTCACAGATCCGGTGGTTGATCACGACCCGGCGGGTCGGCATCTCGAGCTTGCCGCGCTTGCGGGCCCGACGGAGCTCGGCGGCGCAGAATTGGTCGTGGATGAGCACGGTGACCCCGGGGGTGGCCGCGAGGTCGGTCTGGACCGCCACGATGTCGGTCCGGTCGTGGACGTCGACGCCGTCCGGGAGGGTGACGTCGTCGTAGCGGCCGATGTCCTCCGCGGTGACGGCGACCTTGCTGACGCCGTGCGCGAGCAGGATCGTCGCCAGCTCGGGTACGGCGACCGGCGCCGTCGAGTCCTGCCCGCCCGTCATCGCCACGGTGCCGTTGTAGAGGATCTTGAACGTGATGTTCATGCCGGCGCCGATGCAGTACTGGAGCGCGAGCTGCGCCGAGTGGAAGAACGTGCCGTCGCCGTAGTTCTGGAAGATGTGGTCGGTCTCGACGAACGGGGCCATACCGATCCACTGGGCGCCCTCGTTGCCCATCGCCGTGATGCCGATCGTCTCGCCGACCCGGTCGTCGTCCATCAGCAGCGACATGCCGTGACAGCCGGTGCCGGCACCGACGAGGGCTCCGTCGGGCACCTTCGTGCCCCAGTTGTGCGGGCAGCCCGAACAGAAGAACGGGGTGCGGTTGACCTCGAGCGGGATCAGGGCACGTTCGCGCGCCGGCGCAGGTGGCGGTGCGAGGCGGTCGGCGAGCCGGGCCGCGAGCCGGCGTCCTTGATCAGCCATTCGAGGGTCGGATTCTTCTCTTCGACGACGACGATCTCGTCGAGCCCGCGGGCGAACGTGCGCACGAGGTCGCCGTCGAACGGCACCGGCATCCGCAGCTGCAGCACGCGGACGCCGGCCGCCGCCAGCTCGTCGGGCCCGTCGAGCCCGAGCCGGCGGAGCGCGTCGAGCATCTCGTGGTACGTGAACCCGGTGGCGACGAGCCCGATCCAGGCGTCGGGTGGGTCGATGCTGATGCGGTTGAGTCGGTTGTCGATGCCGTACCGGTGGGCGAGAGGGAGGCGGATCTCGCGGAACTCGCGCTCGACGTCGAGCATGCGTCGGCCGAGGAACTTGGCGGTCGGGTGGCTGACCCATCGTTTCCCGTCGATCTCGATGGTGGGGATGATCGGGTCGCCGTCGAGCACCGGGAGGGTCACCGTGCCCGAGCCGTCGGCGACGGGGGTCACGATCTTCATCGACGACCAGAGTCCGGATGCCCTCGACATCGCGCCGGCG
>CAXBAZ010000465.1:0-3937 GCA_963973395.1 uncultured Acidimicrobiaceae bacterium | reverse complement strand
GAGAACCATGGAACGCCTCCCGCCACGTCCGAGGGCAACACCTCGATCGCGGGGAGCACCGTCACCGACGCCATGGTGCTCGACGAGGCCGCGATCGCCGGCGACGTCGACCGCGAGTTCACCGTCGAATCGAAGACCCAGCGTCAGCTCGTCGTCTCGCGATTCTTCCGCCACCGGCTGGCGATGATCAGCCTCGCCGTCCTCGTCGGGATGATCCTGCTCGCGTACGTCGGCCTCCCGCTCTGGAAGTATCCACCGGACGTCAGCGGGACGCTCGAGAACGGCGGCAGCCCGACCCTCGACGCGATCCCGTGGTTCGACGGCGACGGCCTCGCACTCGGCGAGCACCCGTTCGGACAGGACAACATCGGGCGCGACTACTTCGCCGTCACGCTCCGCGGTGCCCAGCAGAGCCTGTTGATCGCCGCCGTCGCCGGACTGCTCGCCACGTTCATCGGCACGGTGGTCGGTGGCCTCGCAGGCTTCTATCGCGGGTGGGTCGACACGGTCCTGATGCGCTTCGTCGACGTGCTGTTCACCATCCCGCTGCTGCTCGTCGCTGCGGTGCTCGGTCGTGTGATCGAGTCGAGCAGCTTCCTGGTGACCGCACTGATCATCGCGCTCGCATCGTGGCTCACCACGTCGAGGGTGATCCGCGCCGAGTTCATGTCGCTGCGCGAGAAGGAGTTCGTCGAGGCGGCGAGAGCGATGGGTGCCAGCAACAGCCGGATCATGTGGAAGCACATCCTGCCCAACGTGATCGGTTCGGTGATCGTGCTGGGCACGCTGCTGATCTCGGCCGCGATCCTCGTCGAGACGGCGCTCGCCTACCTCGGTCTGGGCGGCGGCAGCATCTCGCTCGGCAAGCAGGTCTCCACGTACCAGACGGCGTTCAACACCCGCCCGTGGCTGTTCTGGTGGCCCGGCCTGTTCATCGTGGCGATCGCGCTGTGCATCAACTTCATCGGTGACGGACTGCGCGACGCGTTCGACCCGCGCCAGACGCGAGTCCGGCAGTGAGCGCGGACAACGTCGCTGCAGACGCCGACGACATCCTGCTCGACGTCGACGACCTGCACGTCACGTTCCCGTCCGAGGACGGCAAGGTCATGGCGGTGCGCGGGGTGACCTACCAGGTCAAGCGCAACGAGGTGTTCGGCATCGTCGGCGAGTCGGGCTCGGGCAAGTCGGTGTCACAGATGGCCCTGATGGGTCTGCTGCCCAAGACGGCCCGGATCACGGGCCGCGCCCGGTACCTCGGCAACGACCTGATCGGGGTGCCCGACCGCCAGGTCCGGCACTTCCGCGGCAACGACATCTCGATGATCTTCCAGGATCCGATGACGTCGCTCAACCCGGTGTACACGATCGGCTACCAACTGGGTGAGATCGTGCGCGCCCACCATCGGGTCACGCCGAAGGAAGCGAAGATGCGTGCGATCGACGCGCTGCAGCTGGTGGGCATTCCCCAGCCGAAGCAGCGGGCCGACTCGTATCCGCACGAGTTCTCGGGCGGCATGCGCCAGCGCGTGATGATCCCCATGGCCATGATGAACGATCCGGACATCATCATCGCCGACGAGCCGACCACGGCGCTCGACGTCACGGTGCAAGCCCAGATCCTCGAGACGCTGATGTCGGTGAAGGACGAGCTCGGGGCGGCGATCATCCTGATCACGCACGACCTCGGCGTCATCGCCGGCGTCGCCGACCGTGTGGCCGTGATGTACGGCGGCAGGTTCGTCGAGCGTGGTTCCGTCGACGAGATCTTCGAGATCCCGCGGATGCCGTACACGCTCGGCCTCCTCGGCTCGATCCCGTCGCTCGACCAGGACGAAGACGAGCTGACCCCGATCCCGGGCACGCCGCCGAGCCTGGTGAACCCGCCCGACGGTTGCCCGTTCGAACCGCGTTGCACGATGGCGATCGACGTGTGTCGCGAGGTCGAACCCGAACTCGAGCCGACCGACCGCCCCGGTCACCTGGCGGCGTGCCACCGCTGGGAGGATCTCGTCGGGCTGACGGATGAGCTGAAGGCGTTCAGGCGCCCGATCGAGAACCAGGGAGCGAACTGATGGCCCTCGTCGAAGTCCGCGACCTCGTGAAGGAGTTCCCGGTCAACAGCGGTGGCCTCTTCCGTCGGCGGGTCGGCACGGTGCACGCCGTCTCCGGCGTCTCGTTCGACGTCGCCGCGGGGGAGACCCTCGGTCTCGTCGGCGAATCCGGTTCCGGTAAGAGCACGACCGGCCGCGCGGTGCTGCAGCTCCACGAGCCCACGTCGGGATCGGTGAAGTACGACGGACGCGAGCTGATCGGTCTCGACCGCAAGGAGATGCGCGATCTCCGCAAGACCATCCAGATGGTGTTCCAGGATCCGTACGCCTCGCTGAATCCGAAGATGCCGGTTAACGACATCATCTCCGAGCCGTTCGTGATCCACGAGAACCTGAGCGCGTCCGAGCGCCAGGACAAGGCTGCTCAGCTGCTGAAAGACGTCGGCCTGCGGCCCGAGCACGGCAACCGGTACCCGCACGAGTTCTCCGGCGGTCAGCGCCAGCGGATCGGCATCGCCCGCTCACTCGCCCTCGACCCGGGCTTCATCGTGCTCGACGAGCCGGTGTCGGCGCTCGACGTGAGCGTGCAGGCCGGTGTCATCAACCTGCTGCGCCGCATCCAGGAGACGCGCAACATCGCGTACCTCTTCATCGCCCACGACCTGTCGGTGGTGCGTCACGTCTCCGATCGTGTGGCGGTGATGTATCTCGGCAAGATCGTCGAGATCGCCAACCGTCGCGACCTGTACACCAAGCCGACGCACCCGTACACGGCGGCGTTGCTGTCGGCGGTGCCGGTGCCCTCCCCGAGCCGTGAGCGTCAGCGCAGCCGGATCGTGCTGGAGGGCGACGTGCCGTCGCCCGTCGACCCGCCGAGCGGGTGTCGTTTCCGGACCCGCTGCTGGCGCGCGACCGACATCTGCGCCGAGCAGGAGCCGCCGCTCGTCGAGCGGTTCGAAGGGTCGTTCTCGGCCTGTCACCACCCGCTCGACCCGGGCGAACCGGTCGAGGTCACGGCCGCCCACGCCTCCGCCTGATCGGCGTGGCGCGCATCTCGAACGTGCCCGCCCACGAAGGGCGAACGGTCACACTGCACTCGACGTGGACGGGGATCGTGATGTCGTACCTCGGTGCAGCGATATTGCTCGCCTTCGCGATCCTGCTCGTGGTGGACGTGGGGGCCAACGTGGTCACGATCGGTCTGCTGGTGACCTCGGTGGTCCTCACCCTCGTCGCTGTCGTCGATCTGCCGATCGCCGCCGAGTTCCGACCCGACGGGGTCGTGAGGCGGACCGCCGTGCGCAACCAGTTCATCGAGTGGGAGCGGATGAAGCGTCTGCGCCGCCTCAGGGTGGGTGTGTGGCGAACCCGTCGGGACGGTCGTGGCGGTGGGTTGCTCGCCGACGTCAAGGGCCGCAACTACGTGCTGGTCGACACGATGGAGAGCGCGATCGAGTTCGACGAGCTCCGGCGGGTCATGGGGGAGTGGGCCGATGCGCTGGGTGTCGGTGACCACCTGCGCCCGCCCGACGGCCGCAGCCCGACCTGGCTGTACCGCAAGGATCGCTGGAAGCCGGACTCGGCCAGGAGCGGATAGCATGGTCAACCGTGCGTGACGTCATGCTGTATATCGTGTTGGTGATCAATGTGGTCTCCATGTTCGCCCTGATCGCAGGCATCCTGCTGCACAGCGGGCGTGGTGGCGGCCTGTCCGACATGTTCGGTGGCGGCAGCGGCGCAGCCCTCGGGTCGACGGCCGCCGAGCGCAACCTGAACCGGATCACGTTCGTGTTCGCACTGGTGTGGATTTTCACCGTGGTTGCTCTCAGTTTCCTGTTCGTGAGGGTCTGATCGCCGGTAGCCTGGCGGCTCACGCAACACAG
>CAXBAZ010000464.1:0-3946 GCA_963973395.1 uncultured Acidimicrobiaceae bacterium | reverse complement strand
CGATCTCCTCGCCGGCGCGCTTGGCGTCGATCAGTTCGAGCACACGGTCACGATAGGTGTCGCGGTAGTTCGACGGATCCCATTCGGTCGTCATGGCGTCGATCAGCATGCCCGCGGTGTCGAAGTCGCGTGACCCGACCTCGGTCGTTGTCGGCAGCTGATCGATTTCGTCGTGGGCGTCCCGAACCTCCTCGGCGAAGTACATCGTCTCCAGCGTCAACACGTCGTCCATCGGCCGGAGCGCGGCCAGGTACTGCTTGGATCGCATCACGAACGTGGCGACCGCCGTGCGGTCGGTCTCGGCCATCGCCCGCACGAGCAACTGGTACGCCTTCGCGGCGGAGTCGTCGCGAGGCGCCAGGTAGTACGTCTTCTGGTAGTAGATCGGGTCGATCTCCGCGGCATCCACGAAATCGGTGATCTCGATCGTACGTGAGCGCCCCGGCTCGACGGCTTCGAGTTCTTCGGGCGTGACGATGACGTACTCGCCGTCGCCGAGGTCGTAGCCCTTCACGATGTCGTCGTAGTCGACCTCGTCACCGGTGTCCTCGTTGACGCGCCGGTACCTGATCCGCGAGGAGGTGTCGCGCTCGAACTGGTGGAAGTGGACGGTGCGGTCCTCGGTCGCCGAGAACAGCTGCACGGGCACGTTGACGAGCCCGAACGCCACCGATCCGGACCAGATCGCACGTGCCATCACCGCATCTCCGGACGGTCGGTGCCACCTGGCGGCACATCGGCGTCGGCGCTGGGTGGGTCGGTGGCTTCCCTGGCTTCCATGTCGCTCGTACTCCTCGGTCCCAGCCGCTCGCCTCGCGCGGGCGCAACCGTCCACTACCCGGCCCACCGCCCTGTGAAACGAGGTCGCAGGAGCCGCTCCGGCGGAGACCCGAGGGTCGTAGGTGCTGATGGGCGATGAGCAGACCACCAACAGGTGCGAGTCGTGCGAGTTCGTGATGTGCAAGGACCGCGAGGTGCAGCTGACGACGTGGGAGTCGGCGGCTCTCAGCCTTCGGTGCGGCGCCAGTAGCCGGTCATCGAGACCGTGGAGGCGGGCATGCCGAGTTCGTGGCGGAGGTACTTGCGCACGGCCGTGATCTGCCGTGACTCGGCGGCGCCGAAGGCGATCAGCCGGTCGCCGTCGGTGACGGCCGCTCGCACCTGGTCGAGCAGGCGCGAGCCGGTGCCGGGTCGATCGGTGCCGCGGTGCAACCAGGTCACCTCGACATCGTCCCGGTCGAACCGCAGCTCGTGATCGGCATCGACGGTCTCGGCGATGACTCGGACGCGAACATCGGCCGGCAGCGCGTCGATCAGCGCCGCGACGGCCGCCAGGCCGCTCTCGTCCGCGACGAACAGGTAGGACTGTGCCCCGTGCGTGGCGCCGAAGCCTTCGCGCGGACCCCAGAACGCGACGCGATCGCCGACTCCGCAGCGCTCGGCCCAGCCACCGACCCCTCCGTCGTGGCCGTGCAGCACCGCCCACAACGTGATCCGATGTCGAACCTCGTCCCACGCCCGGACGGTGTAGTAGGCGGCCAGCGGTGCGTCATCGGGTTCGGCCGACTGGAGCGCTGCCATCGTGGAGCCGTCCGGGATCTCCGTGCCGCCCGGTCGAGGCACCATCAGGTACACGAACTGATCGCCGCCGAGCGACGAGAACGACTCGAGGCCGCCGCTGAGCACGATCTCGCGAAGGTTGGGGGTGAGATCGCGGACTTCGGCGACGCTGGTGACGAAGGTCGTGAGCGGGATTGCGATCACGTTCGCGAGCGCGCCGTAGAGACCCGAGCGATTGAAGAGGCGAACTCGCGCTCCAGGCTGGTCAGTGCCACGTCCGGTCCGGCGGCGGCACGAGCCCGAGCGACGGCCGCCAGGAACTCGGCGCTCACCTCCTCGACCGTGGTGACCGTGTCGTCGAACGCGACCCGGGCGCGTGTTCGCCGGTCGTCGATCATCACGTCGACATCCGCGCCCATACCGTCGACGCCGGTGATCTCCGCGTCGACGGCTTCGGGGCAGCCACCTGCATGGCGGACGACGAACAGCACCGTGTCGGCATGGTTGGCGTTGAAGTGCTCGATCGTGGGATCGAGCGCGGCCAACACGTCCGGTGCGAGTCGAACGGCGGTCACTGCGGCACCTCCGGCCAACGATCCGGTGACGCACTGGCGGGAGCGAACGGGCGGCACGGGCAGGCCAGCCGGACACCGAGCACGAGGGCCGACCCACTTCCGGCACAGGTCGGACACGCGGCGATGCCGAACGCCCGCTCGACCGTCGCGCCCCATGATGCGGGGTGCACGATCATGCCGGGCAGGCGTTCCGCGCCGACGCCATGAACGTGCAGAACTCGTCGCGTCCGACGGTCCAGACGCCGTCGACGCGCTCCATCTCGCCCTCGAGTGCGGTGTACGCGGCGGTACCTCCGAACAGCACGTCGTAGGTGATCGTGGCGGTGTCGCCGTCGATGGTGACCGCGGTCGGCGCCAGGCCGATCCCACCCATGGCGTCGCCGGCGGTGGTGTACGACTCGACGGTCTCGCGCAGCTCGACGGCCGCCTCGAGGTACGACGCCTTGTCGTCGAAACCGATGGTCGAGTCGAACACCGTCGACCATGCGTCGGCGGCAGCCTGCTGGTCCTCGTCGAAGTCACCCGTCGACTCCGGATCGGCATCCAGCGCGAGTGTCGAGGGGACGACGGTCGACGGATCGCCGTCGACGGCCAGCACCAGTTCGGGGACGAGTTCCTCGATCACGTACTCGAGGCTGAGGGGACTGGCGTGGGAGAAGGCGCCGCTCAGCAGTGGGTCGGCGACGACCTCGCGGCCCTCGGCGTAGGCGTTCAACGTCGGTCGCAACGGCATCGACCTGACCGCCTCGTACCCGGCTTCGTCGCTGAGGACCCACACGATGACGTCGGTGTCGAGCGTGGCCAGTTCCTCCTGGCTGACGCTGAAGTAGAAGGCGTCGCCGGCGAGTTCGTCGAACTCCGGCGGGGTCACGAACCCGAGTTCGGTCAGCATCTGGCTCCGGACGTCGTTCGACGAATAGGCGCCGGGCGAGGCCTCGAACGTGAACGCCACCGCCGCTGTTGCTCCCTCGAACTCGGGGTGGGCTCCGCGGACGTCCGCGAACGACTGCTCGACGGCGGCGAGCACCGTGTCCGCCTCGCCCGACCGGCCGAGCGCGCGGCCGGTGATCGCGAGCTGCTCACGCCACGGCGTGCCGTAGTCGGGGAACTCGCCGGGTTGAGCGATCGTCGGGGCGATCGCCGAGAGCGTCGCATAGTCGCTGTCACTCATGCCCGAGGCGATGCCGAGGATGATGTCGGGTTGCATCGCGGCGATCTGCTCGAAGTTGAGTTCGGCGGCACCGATCACCTCGGGTTCGGCGTCACCCAATTCGTCCTGTGCCCATGGCCAGGTGGCGAACGGCTGGTCGCCGTACCAGTCGCGGACCCCGATCGGTGTGACTCCGAGGGCGAGAACGCCGTCGTGTTCGGCGAAGCCGATCGAGACGACCCGCTCGGGTTCGGCCTCGATCGTGGTCGCTCCGTACTTGTGCTCGATCGTGACCGGGAAGGCGGCCGTGTCGTCGCCGGTCGCATCACCGGTCGCATCACCGGTCGCGTCGGGAACGCTGGAGGGCGTCGTCGCATCGGGCGCGTCGGTGGGCTCCGGGTCGTCGGCCGTCTCGGCCGTGTCCGACGAGTCGGCGGGCGTCGACTCGGCAGGCGGCGCGGTGACGTCGTCGGTGTCGTCGCCGCCGCACGCGGCGACGAGCGAGACGGCGGCGAGCACGGCGATCAGGCGTTGGCTGATGGATGTCACGTGGATGTTCTCCTGTGTCGGGGGTGGTGGAAAGGTCGAATTGATGGGAACGGGCGAGCCGGCGCCGGCACGGTCGCCTCGGTTCAGGGCCGGGGCCGGTCGATCGGCTGGG
>CAXBAZ010000463.1:0-3957 GCA_963973395.1 uncultured Acidimicrobiaceae bacterium | reverse complement strand
AGGGCCGCGAGAACGGCAACCGCTCTCGTACTCGACCGCTTGGTCAATCGTGTCATGTGCTCATCTTTCGAGTTGCCGGAACGGCCGCTGGAACGACCGTTCCTGGTGCTGAAGAAATGCAGCCGAATTCGAGCCGCATGCCCAACGCCATCCCCCTGGTCCATTCCCCTCTGGTATTCGACGGCAATATGTCGGACGTTTCACAACGTAGAACGACCGAGCTGGCCCCGTCAACAGTTCTGTGAAGAATCACGTCGCACGCTTGCGGAACAGAGGGAGCGCGCCCGCCAGGGTGGTGCGCCCCCCACCGACGGCCGTTCCGGGTTGACTGTCAAATGCCAGACCTTTACGCTCATCGTCGTGGATCACACGACGCTCGGCGCCTGCGTTCCGACACGGCGCCAGCGGCCGGCCAGAGCATTCCGGCGCCGCCTCGGGCCGGAGAGGTCGCTGTGAAGGCCCTCGAGGACGTCACCGTCATCGCGCTGGAGCAGTACGGGGCCGGGCCGTGGGGCACGCTCCATCTCGCCGATCTCGGCGCCGACATCATCAAGATCGAGAACCCGAAAAGCGGTGGCGACGTCGGCCGCTACATCCCTCCGTTCCAGCACGCGGAGGACAGCCTGTTCTTCGAGTCGCTCAACCGGAACAAGCGCAGCGTGAGTCTCGACATCTCGTGCGACGCCGGACGGGAGGTCTTCCGGGACCTCGTCGCGGTCAGCGACGCGGTGTACGCCAACGTACGCGGCGACGTGCCCGAACGGCTCGGACTGCGCTACGAGGATCTCGACGACGTGAATCCGCGCATCGTCTGCTGTCTGCTGTCGGCGTTCGGCATGACCGGGCCGCGCCGCGACGAACCGGGGTACGACTACGTCGTCCAGGGCCTGGCCGGCTGGATGTCGATGACGGGAGATCCCGACGGACCTCCGCAGCGGGTCGGCTTGTCCCTGGTGGACTTCAGCGGTGGCCTGGCATCCGCGCTGGCGCTCATGGTCGGGATCCATGCCGCCCGACGCGACGGCGTCGGCGGCACGTGTGACCTGTCGCTGTTCGACACCGCGATCGGGCTGATGAACTACCCGGCGGCATGGCATCTGAACGGCGGCGTCGAGCCGACCAGGACCGCTTCGTCCGCCCATCCGTCGCTCGTCCCGTTCCAGATGTTCGAGACCGCAGACGACCCGATCATGGTGGCGTGTGCCAAGGAGAAGTTCTGGCTTCTCTTCGTGGAAGCGATCGGTCGATCGGAACTCGCAGCGGACGAGCGCTTCCTCACGTTCGCATCGCGGCACGAACATCGCGAGCAACTGCTGCCGACCGTCCAGTCGACGCTGATCACGCTGCCGGCCCACGAATGGCTGTCCCGGCTCGAACGGAGCGGTGTCCCCGCCGGACCGGTCAACAGCATGGCCGCGGCGTTGCGGGAACCGCAGGTCGCGGCTCGGGGGTTGGTCGTCGAGACCCAGCACCCGCATTTCGGCGCGGTTCGCCAGGTGGCCACGCCGGTCAACGTGGGTGAGGTCGTCACCGAACATCGGCGAGCACCGGAGCGCGGGGAGCACACCAACGACGTCCTCGGTTCAATGCTCGGCTACGGAACGCAGCGGATCGACAGATTGCGTGATCGCGGCGCGTTCGGTGTCGGTGCGGATCGGCCACCCGGAGCCTGACGACAGACGACAGACGACAGGCGCACGCCGACCAGTTCCCCGCGCCGGGTGGGCCCACCGCGGCGTGCTCGGGCGCCGGTTCAGCGGCGGGCGTCGCGGATTCGTACGTAGCTGAACGGGAGTCCGGACGCGAGCATCCGGTCCATGAGCGAACCCAGCTTGGGTGTGAACCTGAGCTCGACCTCGGCGGCGGCGTGGAGACCCATCAGGTCGTCGAGCACCTCGACCGACCGGGGGATCACGATCTCGCCGGAGATGTACTGTCCCTCGGCTCCCGTCCAGGGCGCGAACTGGTCGCCGTCGAAGGCGTACCGATACACCCGCGCCCTGCGCATGCCGTCGATCCAGCGCGACTCACACGCACAGATACGGGAGGCGTCGGTGTCGAACGTGTCGCGCAGGAGCGCACGCTGCGCGTCGTCGTCGGCCCAGACGCTGATACGGGGACAATCACGAGGGAACCAGAACAGTGGCGAATGCTCGGCATCCATCGCCCACACGGCGGGCGGGTGGCTCGGGTTCGTCTGCGGCACGTGCGGCACGAATCGCGAGATCGTGCCGTCCTCGCTGTAGTGGAACACGACGTCGGGCACGCTGCCCGCGGTGCGGGCGACGGCCAGGACCTCGTCGTCACGGGTGGTCGACACGGTGAGAGTCTCGCGCACGACCGTCAGCGAGCCTGGAATACCGGCGAACGCTTCTCGAGGAAGGCGGCGCGGCCTTCGCGAGCGTCGTCGCTCGACCACGCCGCGGACCGGAGCGCCTCGAATCGGCGAAGGTGTTCGGCGCTCGGGTCGGGGTCGAGGCCGACCTTGTGGGCGGCGATCGACAGCGGGGCGAGGCGTGAGATCCGACCGGCCCAGGCGAGTGCGTCGTCGACGTTGCCGAGCCGGTGGACGGCACCGGACGAGTACAGCCGGTCACCGGTGTAGGTCTCGGCCGCGAGCAACATGCCGCGTGCGGTCGCCGCGCCGAACTCGGTGCGGAGGCGCTCGATCGTCCATCTGTCGATCACCAGCCCGAGGCGCGCGGCCGGCACTCCGACGATGCTCTCCGAGGTGGCCACACGCAGGTCGCAGACGGCCGCGAGCTGGGCGCCGGCACCGAGCGCCGGGCCGTCGATCGCCGCGATCACCGGTGCATCCAGACCGGCGAAGCCGTGCAGCACGTGCAGCAGTGCCGCGTTGAACGCCGACTCCTCGACCCCGGTCAGGTCGGCGCCGGCGCAGAACGCCGGAGATTCGCCGGACAGCACGATCACACGGGCATCGGCGAGCGACCGCTGTGCCTCGAGGAGCGCGAGGAGGGTGGCGTGGTCGACCGCGTTCCGGCGTTCCGGACGGGCCAGCGTGATCGTCCACACCCCGGCACCCACGTCGGACCGTTCCTCAACCCGTACCATGCACGCAGACTATGACCACGCCGTCACCGACACCCCGTTCGACCGATCCCGTGCGTGCCCGGCGCGAGCAGGTGGCGCGCTGGACGTTGCTCGCCAACCGGGTCGGCTACCTGATCCTCGCCCTCGCGATGACGCTGTTCGTGTTGGCGTTCCTGTTCGGATTCACCGCCACGATGGCGGCGCTGATCGTGACGACTCTGATCGTGTCGTTCGTGCTGCTCGCACCCAGCATCGTGCTCGGATATGCCGTGAAAGCGGCCGAACGTGATGATGTGGAACGTGGGTTCTGAATCAGTTACCCTGCGGTAACCCATGAGCAGTCCACGCTTGTCCGCCGACGCACGTCGAGAGCAGATCCTCGACGTGGCGATCGATGTTTTCGGTCGTTCCGGCTACTTCGGCGCGTCGATGAACGACATCGCCGACGCCGCCGGCGTCACCAAGCCGGTGCTCTACCAACACTTCGACTCCAAGAGCGACCTCTACAGCGCGCTGCTCGAAGAGGCCGGCAACCGCATGCTCGAAGCGATCGCCAAGGCGACCGCCAACAGCACCGACGGCAAGCAGCAGACCGAGTTGGGTTTCCGGGCGTACTTCCGCTGGGTCGCGCATCGTCACGACGAGTTCATGCTGCTGTTCGGTGGCAGCGCGCGCCACGACGGCGAGTTCAGCGCCCAGATCCGTCGGATCACCAACGATGCCGCAGCTGCGATCGCACCGTTGATCTCGGTCGACCTCGAACCCGAGCATCGCACCACGCTGGCGCACGCCCTCGTCGGTCTGGCCGAGGGGGCCAGCCGGCGCCTGGTCGGTCTCGGTGAGCGATTCGATCCCGACGTGATCGCCGGCGAGGTGAGAGCGCTCGCGTGGGCGGGATTCCGC
>CAXBAZ010000462.1:0-3959 GCA_963973395.1 uncultured Acidimicrobiaceae bacterium | reverse complement strand
TGTAGTCGATGTCGACCGGGTTCTGGGTCGAGAGCACGACGCCGACGCCGAACGCCCGCGCCTGCTTCATCAGCGTCATGATCGGCTTCTTGGTCGGGGGATCGGCCGTGGGCGGCAGGTAGCCGGCGACCTCGTCCATGTAGAGCATGGCGCGCAGATCGGTGGTGCCCGACTGGCGTCGCATCCAGGTGACGAGTTTGGTGAGGACCAGCGATGTGACGAACTGGCGCTCCTCGTCGCTGAGGTGGGCCGTGGTGACGATCGCGCAGCGCGGCGAGCCGTCGGCGGAGTACAGCATCGACTGGATGTCGAGTGCCGGACCCTCGGCCCAGGCGGCGAACGACGGCGACGCCAGCAGCCCGTTGAGTTGCATCGCCAGCTTCATCCGGTCGTCAGGTGGGAAGAACTGGTCGAGTTCGAAGACACCGAGCTTCCGGATCGGCGGATTGCCGACCAGCCCGACCAGGGTGGGGAGATCGAGCGCCCTGCCGGAGGACCACGAATGGTTGATGAGGTTGGACAGCAGGATGTGCTCGCGGCTCGACAGGGGGTCGGCGTCGATGCCGACGAGGCCGAGCAGACCCGACACGTACCCCTCGATCTCGTCGCCGACGATCTCGGCGTCGCTCATGTCGTCGGGGACCTGCAACGAGCCGACGATGTTCACCGGTACGCCCGACTGCGACCCGGGCGTGTAGATCGTGAAGTCGGCCGTGGCCCGCAGGTCGGTGATGTGCTGGGTCGTGTATCCCCAGCCGAGGAGTCCCTTGGTCCAGAGTTCGCTCTGCTGCTGCGCGAACTCGTCGGGCGTCGCGCCCGCGGCCTTGGCCTGTGCTTCGTCGATCCAGGGCCGGAACTCGCTCGGGCTGAGCTTCGGGAACGTCAGGCAGAGGTTAGTCAGGTCGCCCTTCGGGTCGATCACCAGGGTCGGGAGGCCGGACGAGAGCACCTCTTCGAGCAGCACCACCCCGAGACCGGTCTTGCCCGACCCGGTCATGCCGACGATCACACCGTGGGTCGTGAACACGTCAGTGTCGATCCGGACCTCGTCGCCGGTTCGTTCGTGCGTCGCAGGATCGACGGTGCCGCCGAGGAACAGTTCAGGCATGTGATCGACAGTAGTTGTTGGTGTGCGGTGCCCTTCCCAGCCGCAGCATCGTGGGTGTCGACGCTGCGTCGTGTGAGAGCTCGGGCCCGGCCGATCGGCGACGGTGCTCTCGATGGCCACCAGAACACCGCAGCGGCCGGAGCCGGTGGGGGCGGGGCGTGGGCCGTTCGCCGGCGTGCGATCGGCCGGGACGGGACCGGTCGAACATCACAGTCGGTTCGTCTGGTGCCCGAAGCGGCTGCTCGTCGTGCTGGCGGAGTGGAGCGAGCGGGCGGGTGTGGTGACCGACGACGTCGCCACGGAACTCTGCTGATGCGAAGGCGGGCCGCGGGGTGGGGCCGCCTGGTGGTGCGATGGCCGACTCTCGTTGCCGACACTCGTTGCCGATGCGGTCGAATCCAGTGCCCGCGCCGTCCGTCCGTGGCCGCGCGGCGGCCACGGGACGTGGGTTCTTCGGTTGTCAAGGAGCGCTGTCGTTGGATGGGCGGGGGCCCGCCTTGTCAGGCGGCGGTGCGTTTGGGTGGGCTGGTGTTGTGGATGGTGCCGTCGGGGAATCGGATGGTGAGTTCACGGTTCGGCCCGAGTTCGATGTGCCAGTCGGCGTCGTGGATCTTGCTGTGATGCCGAGCACAGACCGGCAACAAATTGTCGAGATCGGTGCGGCCGCCGTTGCGCCACCAGATGATGTGGTGGATCTTGCAGCGGTCGAAGGTGATGTCGCAGCCGGGGATCGAACAGGTCGGGTAGAGCGCTCGTAGTGCTCGGCGTTGGGCCCGGTTCGCGAGTCGGGTGCTGCGTGCGAGGTTCAGTTCGCCGGGTGCGTGGATGACGACGCCGTTGCGGACGACGACCGGGTGCACGGTGCCGTCGTCGATCAGGTCGGCCAGCACCCGGTGGGGTACCTCGACCGGGATGCCCCAATCGACGACGGGCCCACCGGCACCGTCGGGCGATGACGTGTCGATGACGACGACGTACTCGGGCCGTCCACTGGTCGCTGGTGCGGTGCCGTCGACGAGGCGGGCCAACGCCAACGCGTTGAGGTGGTGCTGTTTGGCGACCGGGTCGGTGGGGCAGGTGTCGGGTGTCTGTTCGGCGAACACAGCAGCGACGGTGGTGTCGAGTCGTCCGAGCAGTTTGCGTCCGGTGACGGGGTCGAAGCGTCCTGTGATGCACACCATGCCGTCGCGGTCGGTCCACGAACTCAGCCGGGTGTCGCGGCGTTGGCGTTCGAGCCGGTCGATGCCGTCGTTGCGGCGGATGTTGTTGGCTTCGATGCCCAACCGTCGGCGCCATTCGTCGACCGACGCAACGGCGGCGACGTCGACGAGGTTGGTGGCACGGTCGAACAGTTCGGCGCGTTGATCGTCGTCGTCGAGACCTTTGGCGGTGTTCGTCAGCGCATCGACGTGGCCGCCGGTGATCGCACCGTCGTCGAGCGCATCACCGAACGCGGGAACCGAACCCAACGTCGAGGATCGTTCCGAATCCTTGATCGAGTCGCGGGTGGAGCCACGCGTGCACTCGGCCGCCGTCTTTTCCGGGAACGAATCATGCGCCGACAACGCCGCCGTCAACGCAGTGCGCGACGCCGTCAACCACGACTGCAGCTTGCCGATCGACCGCAACGCCTCCCGGATGTCGTCGCCCGGTGCGGCACCGTCGGCGCGCACCCCAGCGATGCGCTGCACGTGCTCGACGACAGCTCCGGTCTTCATGCACACCATCATGCTGAAGGGGTGTGACAGAGTTGATCGAACACCAGTTCGATCGGCGTTCGTGGCGAGCTGGGTGGCGACGACCGACCGGCGGGATGCGGTTCGGCGTCGGCGGTCCGAACGCTGCACCGGTCACAGCCGTCGCATCGGCGGCTGGGTGCCGGCCGGGCGCAGACCGTCGTCCGTCAGGTCGCGCTCGAGGGGAACGTGCGCTTCGGCGAGTTGCGGTGGTTCGCCATCCGCGACTGTCGCCGCTCGGCAAGTATGGTCCCCAAGCACGGGTGGCCGGGGGAACGCACCGGGGTCGGTGACCGGCCGCCGAACGGTGCCGTGGGTGCGATCACGTTTCAGCGGGAGGAGCGAGGATGGGGCACGGATCGACGTCCGTTCGTTCGTCGTGCAGCACCGCGAGTCGTCGGTCGACATCGGACGTCGCCGCCCGCCGCCCGCGGCTCGTCGTATCGCTTCCGTTCGTGGCCTCTGTTGTGGCACTGCTGCTCAACGACCACGTGCTCAAGCAGGCCTGGCCGGGATGGGTCACCGGGAAGCTGAGCGACGTCGCAGGCGTCGCGATGGTGGCGATCGCGTTGACTGCGTTGTTGCGCGTCCGTGCGTTCGCGTTCGCCGTCACCACGATGGCGTTCGTCGTGCTCAAGACGGTGCCCGCCGTCGCCGAGTCGGCCGCGGCGGTCATCGGCGGTCGGACGCTGACCGATCCGACAGATCTCCTCGCACTCGCCGTGCTCGTCCCGCTGTGGCGTTGGATGTCGACACGCCCACGGCCGGCGGCGTCGGCACCGCCATCATCGGATGCTCGCCGACAGCCGATCTGGATCGTTCCGGTGCAGATCGCCGCGATCGTGTTCGCCGTCGTTGCCACGACGGGTTCCGACTGCGCACCGGATGGCTTGTTCGACGTTCGAGCGATCGACGGCATCCTCTACGCCCGTGCCGACCTCGACGTGTGGACGAGCGACGACGGCGGCGCGTCCTGGCAGTCGTCCGACATCGACGGTCTCGACGCCCGGTTCCAGCAGCGAGATGATCCGCCGGTCTGCGTGGGCGAACGGTGCTTCGGCATCGAGCCACAGCACGCCGACGGCTCGTACTCCGTTGTCGAGACCAGCGGCGGG
>CAXBAZ010000461.1:0-3985 GCA_963973395.1 uncultured Acidimicrobiaceae bacterium | reverse complement strand
CCACCGACACCATTCGTACGGCCGGGACCGTCGACGAACCGCGCCGCGGTGTCTAGCGTCGTCGGCATGTCCACCGAAGCGATCGACGGCGTCCCGATCTGGTACGAGGAACTCGGCGACCCGACCGCCCCGCCACTCGTCGCCCTCCACGGCGGCATCGTCACCTTCCGACGCAGCTTCGGCGACGTGCTGCCGTGGCTCACCGGGAGCCGACGGGTGATCGGCCTCGAGCTCCAGGGCCACGGCCACACACCGGACACGGGCCGCGACATGTCGATCGAGCGCTTCGCCGACGATGTCGCCGAGCTGATCGACCGGATCGCCGGCGGCGGGCCTGTCGACGTCTGGGGCTTCAGTCTCGGAGCCCTCACGGCGACGAGCCTTGCGCTGCGCCATCCCGGCAAGGTCGACCGACTCGTGCTCGCTGCAGCGCACATCCGTCCCGACGGCTATCACCCCGAGATCACTGCGCTCGAGCAGGACGATCCGCGCTTGCCGTCGGAGCAGGAGTTCGCCGCATGGCACGCCGACTACGAGGCGGTGGCGCCGAACCCGGCCGACTTCTTCCCGTTCCTCGAGCGCCTGCAGCCGGTCGTCCACGACTTCGCCGGCTGGACCGCCGACGAGATCCGGTCGATCACCGCGCCCACCCTGCTCGTGATCGGCGACCGTGACTTCGTCCGTCTCGACCACGCCGGCGAGATGCTCGACCTGTTCCCCGACTGCCGACTCGCCGTCCTGCCGGAAACACGCCACACCGAGGTCATGCAGCGCTCCGATGCACTCCAGGCATTGGTCACCCCGTTCCTGGCCTGACGCCGGTCGTCGACGGCTGCCCGGCTGCCACGCCGTGGTCGAGGTTCGGATCAATCGTGGTCGCGATCGTCGGACATGGACTCGAGCGCGTCGATCAGAGCAGCACGTTCGGGTGCGGTGAGCCCGGCATCACGATGGATCAACGTGTACCGATCGGGAGGCATGCTTCCCTCCTCGATCATCTCGATCGCATCGTCGGCGTCACCTGCGTCCCAGTCGGAGAAGTTGAGCTCGTCACGACCTCGATCGACGTCGTAGCGAACCAACCACGACATCGGCGCCACGTACGAGTGGATCGGCCAGTCGGTCTCGTTGCTGTGGCACGAGTAGCACGACACGCGGGCGATGCGCTCGCTCGCGGCGTCCGGCCAGGGCGCGTCCCTGATCACCGGTGGGTTGTCGTGGGACCATCCGTACGGAACGAGCTGCATGAGCAGGCCGATGATCCCGATCCCGAGGCCGGTCCTCATGACGACGGTCTTCACGGCCGCCCATCGTAGGTGCGGTTCACGCCCGGGTAGCTGTGCACGAACTCGTGCCCGACGGTGCGGTCCACGTGGTGCGGACGATTCGAGCGCCTTACCCTGCGACACCCCCGTCGTACACTTGTTCGTATGGGTCCGAGTGCGGTGGCCGAGCGGGTGCGGACGATCTCGCAGGTGCGCGCCGATCCGGCTGCAACGCCCGACGCGATTCGCGACGCGTTGCGAGCCACGTCGCACGTGCGAGCGTGGCTGGCCGCATCCGAAGCCGAGTTGACCCGAGCGCTCTCCGCGCAGGTGTCCTTCCCCGAGAAGGACATCGCCGACTGCACACGCGGCTCGCAACGTGACGCGATGGGCACGACCGATCGTTCCGCCACGCTCGGTTCGATCCCGTCGATGGCCGACGCGCTCGAGCACGGCGATGTCACGCCCGGCCACATCGACGCCATCACCAAGATCACCAAGGGCCTCGACGACGACGAGCAACGGTCGGAGTTGTTCGATCGTGTCGAGCAGATGGTCGATGTGGCGACGGCCGCAACCGTGGAGGAGTTCCGCCGACGGCTCGCGATCGAGGCCAAGAACATCCGCCGCGACGACGGCCGCGACCGGCTCGAACGCCAGCGCCGAGCCGTCCGGGTCCGCAGCTGGACCGACGCAGAGGGCATGGTGTGCCTGTCGGGACGGTTCGATCCGATCTCCGGCACTCGCCTGATGGCCAAACTCGACGCCGCGACCGCGGCGATCTTCGCCGAGCAGACACCCGACACGTGCCCGACCGACCCGATCGAGAAGCAGCAACACCTGCAGGGCCTGGCGCTGGTCCAACTCGTCACGGGAGAGACGCCGAGCGGACGATCCGGACGACCCGAGTACGTGGTCGTGATCGACACCTCGCAGCCGGCGGGCCAGGGTGAACCCACGGTCGACTGGGGGCTCCCCGTCGAGGTGCCGTACCGGGTCCTCACCGAGCTCACCGGCGACAGCGACGTCCACGCCGTGGTCGTCCGCAACGGCGTCGTGATCCACGCACCGGGCACACTCGATCTCGGCCGCACCACCCGCCTGGCCGGGCCGGCCCAACGGCGTGCGCTCCGTGCCCTCTATGCCACGTGTGCCATTCCCGGATGCCAGGTCCGGTACGACCGCTGCAAACTCCACCACGTCGTCTGGTGGCGCCACGGCGGCCGGACAGATCTGTCGAATCTCCTGCCGGTCTGTGCTCGGCACCATTCGAAGATCCACAACGACAACTGGGACATCGACATCGGGCCAGCCCGCGAGTTGACGATCCGGTTCCCCGACGGTGCCGTCCGCAACACCGGTCCACCCACTCGACACGCCGCGTGACGGCGGTGCGCTGTCGCCCACCCACGCGTGAACGGCGCGTGACACATGTGCCGCTGCCTGACAGCGCCCCTCGTCTTTGACAAACTGTCAACGTGACCTCCCTCGACGAGCCCGCCGCCGACGCACCGACCGACGTCGGCGCATCGTTCACACTGAACGGCACTCCGGTGACCGTTCGCGGGCAGCACCCGCACCTGCTGTCGGCGCTGCGCGAAGAACTCGACGTCACCTCACCCAAGGACGGCTGCTCACCATCGGGTCAGTGCGGCTGTTGCACGGTGCTCATCGACGGCAAGGCGGTCGTGTCGTGCCAGCAACCGATGGCCAAGGTCGAGGGCTCCAGCGTGGTCACGCTCGAAGGGGTCGACGAGTCGGAACGGCGCGCGTTCTCGGACGCGTTCGCCGCGTGCGGTGGTCTCCAGTGCGGCTTCTGCATCCCCGGCATCGTGATGCGGGCCAAGGCCCAGATCGACAAGAAGGGTTCGTCGCTCACCCGCGACGGGATGAAGCCCCATCTCGGTGCACATCTGTGTCGCTGCACCGGCTACGTGAAGATCCTCGACGCGATCGAATCCGTCGCGCAGGGCACGGCGTGCGCACCGGCGCTCTCGGGTGCGATCGGCGGCGGCGGCGCGAAGTACGAGGCGGCTCCGCTGACGTTGGGCGACCGCGACTACGTCGACGACATCCGGATACCGGGCATGCTGCACGCCGCCCTTCGCCTCACCGACCACGCCCGGGCCGACATCACCACGATCGACACATCGGCGGCCGAGTCGAGCGACGGTGTCGTGGCCGCATTCACCGCGGCGGACATCGCCGGAGATCTCCGGGTCGGCATCATCCACAAGGACTGGCCCGTGATGATCCCCGAGGGCGGCACCACGTCGTGCCCCGGCGACGTGTTGGCGATCGTGGTCGCCGAGACGCGCGAACAGGCACGCGCCGCCGCCGAACTCGTGGAGGTCGACTACGTCGTGCACCGGCCCAACACCGATGCCGACGCGGCGCTGGCCGCCGATGCGCCGCTGTCGGTGTGGGGCACCGACTCCAACACGCTGTCGGTGAGCGCCTACCAGCGCGGCGACGACGTCGCATCGGTGCTCGCGGCGAGCGCGTTCACGGTGCACGAGACGTTCGAGACCCAGCGGATCGAGCATGCATTCCTCGAACCGGAGTCGACCCTCGCCGTACCCGCGGGCGACGGCGACGACCGGACGCTCCACGTCTACTCGGGCGGGCAGGGGGTGTGGGACGACCGCAACGACATCGCCGCCGTGCTCGGCGTCGACACCGCCCGGGTCACCGTCGAGTTGGTGTCGAACGGCGGCGCG
>CAXBAZ010000460.1:0-3990 GCA_963973395.1 uncultured Acidimicrobiaceae bacterium | reverse complement strand
CCGGCGACCGGCCGCGCTTCAGGAGGCTGCGATACAGGAGTCCGCGGAAGAAGAGTTCCTCCACCACGGGCGTCACGATCGCCACCGCCACGAAGAACGCAGCGAAGTGGGCGAACGACGACAGTTCGTCGATCGGGACGTTGCTCGTCGGCTCGTCGGCGCCGAACGCGGCGTCGATGGCGCTGCTCGCCAGGCCGGCGACGAGCAGGGCGGCGAACCCGATGCCGAGACCGATCAACGGGTCCCAGCGTCGCACCTCGAACCCGAAGTCGGCCGCCAGGCTGTTCTGTCCGTGGCGACGCGTCGCCTGCCGGGCGACGCCGATCAGGGCCAGTGCGTTGAGGCCCACGAACACGGCGATCACGATCGGTCCGTCGACATCGACCGGGTCGTCGGCGAACGTCTCGGCCAGCTCGAGTCCGATCGCTCCGAGCAGTCCCGCCACGAAATAGGCGAGCACGCCCCACCACACGTGGCCGAGCCCCCAGCGGGAGCTTCTCCAGATCTCGGCGCCGTCCGGCCGCCACCGACCGTCGGCGGCGAGGCGGTAGCCGGGTGCAGGAGGATGCGCCGAGCGGTACCAGGCGCCGTCGTCGGCGAGGTACCAACCGGTCGTCCCGGCGGGGACGCCGGTGGGTGGTGCCCACGCCCTGCCCGGTTCCGCCATTCCGACATCGTACGAACTCGCGGGGCTGACCATGATGCGCGGCGTGCCGGGACGATCTGTCAGACTCGCGGGCGATGTCTGACGAGCAGCCCGCAACGCCGACGCCTCGCTGGAAACGCATCGTGTTCAAGCCCTCCGGCGAGGCGCTCGCCGGCGAGTCCGGTCGGGGGCTCGACGGGCCGACGCTCGACCAGACAGCAGCCGAGATCATCGACATCCGCCAGAATCTCGACGTCGACGTGCGGCTCCTCGACACGGGACATGGCGTGGAGGTGGTCGTGGTCGGCGGCGGCAACTTCTGGCGTGGTCGCACGGGGGCGATGGAGGGCATGGATGCCACCCAGAGCGACCACATCGGCATGCTCGGCACCGTGATGAACGCTCTGGCGCTCCAGGACGCGCTCGAACGTCGGGGCCAGGCGACCCGTGTGCAGTCGGCGATCGAGATGCCCCGCATCGCAGAGCCGTACATCCGGCGTCGGGCGATGCGCCACCTGGAGAAGGGGCGCGTCGTGATCTTCGCCGCCGGCACCGGAAACCCGTTCTTCACCACCGACACCGCAGCAGCGCTCCGGGCCGCTGAGATCGAGGCGGACGCACTGCTCAAGGGCACCCATTCGGGTGTCGACGGCGTCTACGACAGCGACCCGCGCATCAACGGTGACGCCAAGAAGTACGACGAGATCGACTACATGGACGTGATGAACCAGGACCTCAAGGTCATGGATGCGACGGCGATCGCCTTCTGCCGCGACAACGAGATCCCGATCGTCGTGTTCGACATGTCGGCCGACGGTGCCCTGCGGACGATCCTGACCGGCGGCGACGTCGGCACCATCATCCACTGAAGATCCACCGATCATCCGCCGATCCACGAGCGCCCGTCGTCGGCGACCGGCGTTCGCGGCGTATCTCCCCACGCCGACGAATCCCTGGTTACGCTGGTCCGTGTGACCGAAGAGATCCTGCTCGATGCCATGGAGAAGATGGACAAGGCCGTCGAGCACGTCCAAGTCCAGTTCTCGACCATCCGAACCGGCCGCGCCGCTCCGGCGCTCGTCGAGCGGCTCACGGCGGAGTACTACGGCAGCCAGGTGCCGATCCAACAGATGGCCTCGATCTCGGTACCCGAGGCGCGGATGCTGATGGTCAAGCCGCACGACCGCAGTTCGCTCGGAGCCATCGAGCGTGCGATTCGGGACAGCGACCTCGGCGTCTCGCCGAACAACGACGGCGTCGTCATCCGGTTGAACTTTCCTCCGCTGACCGAAGAGCGTCGCCGTGACTACGTGAAGGTCGTCAAGACCATGTCCGAAGACGGCCGGATCGCGGTGCGGAACATCCGGCGTGACGCGCGCAAGGCGATGGAGGCATCGGAGAAGGCGGGCGAGATCTCGGCCGACGATCTCGAGCGGGCCGAGAAGGAACTCGAGAAGATCACTTCCGAACACGTCGACAAGATCGACGCTGCGTTCGGACGCAAGGAAGCAGAGTTGCTCGAGGTCTAGGCCCGAGCTGATCACCCGATGGGGAAGGGACGCAATCGATGAGCGATGAGAGCTGGCGGAGTCGCCGCGACGACGATTTCAGCGAGTTCGGCTCGCTGTTCGACGACGCGGAACCGACGCAGAACCTGCCGCCCGTCGCCGCCGAGTCCGAGCCCGAGTCCGAGCCCGCGGCCGACGAACCCTCGGCGATCAGTTTCGGTGACAGCGACACCGGCTCGCTCCCGCACTGGACCGAGCCGCCCACCGGCGAGATCCCCCGTTTCGACACACCCGCCGCGTCAGGCGACGAGAACGACGAGCTCGACGTCTGGTCGTCGTTCTCGTCCGAGTCGCCGGTCTGGAAGGACGACGAGCCCGACGATGCACCCACGGGAGCGGTCGACGAGCAACTGCCGACAGCCCAGCATCGACGGTTGACCGACGAGCACGGCATCGTGTCGGGTCAGCATCGCCGCGTCACGGGCGAGTCGGCCACCGTCCCGAACGAACCCAGTCGGATCACGATCGGCACCGACCCGTCGGGAATGCCTCGCCGTCAGCCGCCGTCCGGTCGCCGCCGTGGTGGCGGTCCGCCGCCACGGGTCGCGCCGGCCCCGAGTTCGCCGTCGTCGCCGCGTGGATCGAGCCGCGACATGCCTGCGGCGATCGCCGTCGGGCTCGGTCTGGCTGCGGCGTTCACCGCTGCGCTGATGTACCGGCCGGTCGCGGCCGCCGGCTTGATCGTCGTCGTCCTTGGCCTGGCCGCGGTCGAGTTCTACGACAAGGTCGCCGAGAAGGGATATCGCCCCGCCGTGGTCCCGGGCATCGTCGCGTGTGTGGCGGCGCCGCTCGCTGCCTACTGGCTCGGCGTGGGTGCGTTGCCACTCGTGTTCGCGTTCGGGTTCATGGCCACCGCCGGCAGCTTCATCGGTGCTCGCAGCGTCGAGGCGGGTCCGATGCCCAACGTGTCGATCACGACCCTCGGCATGGTCTGGATCGGGCTGCTCGGGTCGTTCGCGATGCTGATCCTCCGGTTCTCGACGAGCTCGGGCAGCCTGCTCGAGGTCGCGGAACATCGAGGCACCGACACACTGTTCCTGCTGGCGCTGGGCGTCGTCGCGAACGACGTCGGCGCGCTGTTCGTCGGCTCTGCCGTCGGTCGCACGCCGCTGCGCCACTGGATCAGCCCCAACAAGACCGTCGAAGGCTTCATGGGCGGTGCGATGCTCACCGTGATCGTGCTGATGCTCGTCGGCATCAGCGAGAGCAGCTCGACGTGGACGTCGTACTGGCACCTGCTCGCGCTGGCCGTCGTGATCTCGGTCATGGCGCCGATGGGCGATCTCGTCGAGAGCATGTTCAAACGTAACCTCGACGTGAAGGACTTCGGCTCGATCGTGAAGGGCCACGGGGGCATCCTCGACCGGTTCGACGGATTCCTGTTCAGCCTGCCGGCCGTCTACTACCTCACGCTCGTCCTCGAACCCTGGACGAAGTTCGTCGGCTGAACCGACGCATCGTCGATGGCTGCGGTTCGGGTCGCGATCGCCGGGTCGACCGGGTCGATCGGCACGCAGACCCTCGAGGTCGTGCGCGCCGAAGGCCCCGGTCGTTATGAGGTCGTGGCGCTCGGCGCCGGGTCGTCGGTCGATGTCCTGCTCGAGCAGGTGCGTGAGTTCCGGCCGACCGTGGTGGCGGTCGCCGACGAGACGGCGCGACGGCGTGTCGCCGCGGCGTTGCCCGGTACCGAGGTCGTCGGCGATCAAGCCGACCTGATCGCGGACGCCGACGTCGTGATCAACGGCGTCGTCGGCTTCGCCGGGCTGTCGGTCACGA
>CAXBAZ010000459.1:0-4006 GCA_963973395.1 uncultured Acidimicrobiaceae bacterium | reverse complement strand
CGTGGCCGACGGCGGGGTCACCTTCGAGGTGCACAGTCAGGTCGACGGCGACGACCGATGGCAGCTGCACGCCCGGGGCCGGGCGGCGTTCCACGGTGAGCGGCCACCGGCCGACATCGTCCGGATCGGCGACATCGCCGCACGGTGCGCCGAGACGATCGCGGCGGACGACCACTACGACCGGCTGGCGGCTCGTGGACTGGCCTTCGGACCCAGCCTCCGCGGGGTGGTGACGATCGCCCGTGGTGACGGTGAGGCGCTGGCGACGGTCGCGTTGGCCGCCGATCCGGGGCCGTACGTCCTGCATCCGGCGGCGCTCGACGCCTGCCTGCAGACGATGGTGTGGCTCGCGCCGGACGGCGACGACGTCTACCTCCCGTTCGCCATCGACGCGATCGAGGTCATGGGGCCGCTTCCGGAGCGCGTCGTCGCCCACACGCGGCTGGACACCGGCGACGATCGCCTGATCGGCGAGGTCGACGTCTACGACGAGACGGGCCGACACCTCGTGGCGGTTCGAGGTGTGCGGTTCGTCGCGACCTCGGCGGCGGCACTGCGCAACATGGGACGCGTCGACCTGGGTGACTGGTTCTACGACCTCGAATGGCGGCCGGCACCGGAGCGTGCACACGCCGGGCCGCCGCTCGAACCGGCCGCGCTCGTCGCTGGCGCCGCCGACCGCCTCGCAGAACTCGCCGAGCGCTACGAGCTCGGGCGGCAGCAGGAGTTGCAGGACGCGCTCCGAGCGGTCAGTGGTCGGTACCTCGCACGCGCGCTCGCCGAGCTCGGGGCGGACTTCACACCGGGCGCGTCGTTCGCGCTCACCGACTTGGCCGTCGCCGACCAGCACCACCGGCTGGTCGCGCGGCTGCTCGCCGGGCTCGCCGACGACGGCGTCGTGCGCGAGGACGTCGGACGGTGGCACGTGATCGCTGCTCCGGCCCTCGACGACCCGGCGGACGAGGTGGCGCGGCTCGTCGCCGAGCACCCCGACGGCTTCGGTGAGCTGACCATCACCGCCCGGTGCGGTGCCGGTCTCGCCGGAGCGCTCAGCGGGTCGACCGACCCGCTCGAGCTGCTGTTCCCGGGCGGATCATCCGCCGATGCCGAGCGGATGTATCGCGACTCGCCGTTCGCCCGGTTCTACAACTCGATCGTCGCCGACGTCGTCGCCCGAGCCGTCGAGCAGCGCCGCGGCCACCGACGTGCTCGCATCCTCGAGATCGGCGCCGGGACGGGCGGGACGACCGATCGCATCCTGCGCACCGCGGCGCCGGATGGCTTCGACTACACGTTCACCGACATCTCGCCGCTCTTCGTCGAGCGCGCCCGCGAGCGCTTCGGCGATCTCGCCTCGATCGACTTCCGCACCCTCGACATCGAGACGGATCCGATCGAGCAAGGCTGTGCAGCCCACGGCTATGACGTCGTCGTCGCGGCCAACGTGTTGCACGCCACGACCGATCTCCGCGCGACCTTCGGCCGCGTCGCACGACTGCTCGCACCGGGCGGTGTGCTCGTGCTGCTCGAGATGACACGACCCGAGCGGTACATCGACATCTCGTTCGGCCTGACCCCGGGCTGGTGGAGCTTCGACGACGACCTCCGGTCGGACTACGTGCTGATGGGCCGCGACCGATGGGGCGCGGTCCTCGAGGAGCTCGGTTTCACCCCGTCCGCCGTCTCCCCACCGCTCGACCTGACCCCGGACGCCGACCTGACGCTCCAGACCGTCATCGTGGCCCAGGCGCCGACCGTGTCCCCCTCGTCCCGCGACTGGCTCGTCCTCGCCGACCTCGATCGCACGAACCACGACGGTGTCGGCGGGCGGCTCGCGGCACTCGCCCGTGAAGCGGGTGACCGCGTGACGGTCGCGCGGCGCGCACCGGACGGCGTGCTGCGGCGCGACGGCGACACGTGGTGGATCGATCCCACCGACGCCGAGCAGATCGCGACGTTGGTCGCGTCCTCACCGGACGGATGGGACGAGGTCGTGCACGCGTGGTGCCTCGACGCCGACGAGTCGCCGATCGCCGGCCAGCGGCCGCGGGTCGGGAGTGCGCTCGCGCTGGCTCAGGCGCTGCTGGCCACCGGTGCGCACCCCCGACTCACCCTCGTGACCAGCGGCGCCCAAGGTTTGCCGGGCGAGGCCCCGGACCCGGCGCAGGCCACGTTGTGGGGTCTGGGGAGATCGATCGTGCTGGAGCACCCTGAGCTTCGCTGCACGTGCATCGATCTCGATCCTGCGCCGGCCGACGACGGCGCGGCGGCGCTCTGGGCAGAGCTCGACGGTGACAGCGACGACCAGGTGCTGCGTCGCCGCGGCGCTCGCCACGTCCCTCGGCTCCGCCGTCGCGCCGACCTCGTCCGTCCGGCGGCCGATGTCGCCCCCCAACGGATCGCGCTCTCCGGCGATGGTGTGTTCGATCACATGACGCTGGTGCCGGCGCCCCGCATCGCACCCGGATCGGGGCAGGTCGAGATCGCGGTGCACGCTGCGGCACTCAACTTCCGCGACGTCATGAACGCCCTGTCGATGCGCGACGACGCCGAAGCGATCGGCAGCGAGTGCGCCGGTGTGATCACCGCGATCGGCGTGGGCGTCGACGACCTGACGGTCGGTGACGCCGTCATCGCCGTCGCTCCCGGGTGCTTCGGCGACTTCGTCCTCGCCGATGCCCGACTGGTCGTGCCGAAGCCGACATCGCTGACGTTCGCCGAGGCGGCCGCCCTCCCGCTCGCCTACCTCACCGCCCACGACGCGCTGCATCGGCAGGCCAAGGTCGTGGCGGGGGAGTCGGTGCTCGTGCACGCCGCCGCCGGCGGCGTCGGGCTGGCGACGATCGAGCTCGCACGCCGCGCCGGAGCCGACGTCGTGGCGACCGCCGGCAGTGACCACAAGCGGCGGTACCTGCGCGAGCTCGGCATCACCGACGTCGGCGACTCCCGCTCGGTGGCCTTCACCGACGTCGTACGCGCCCGCGGCGGTGGTGGCGTCGACGTCGTGATCAACTCGCTCACCGGCGAGCTCTTGACGACCTCGTTCGAGGTGCTCGCGCCCGGCGGCAGGTTCGTCGAGCTCGGCAAGCAGGAGGTGCTGACCGACTGCGAGGCGCGCGACCTGCGCGACGGCGTGACGTACCACACGGTCCCGCTGGCCGAGGACCTGCTCGATCGACCCGCCGACGTGGCGCCGACGCTGCGCGAGCTCGTCCACGCCGTCGGATCCGGCGAGCTGCGCACGCTCCCGGTGCAGCAGTTCCCGCTCGCCGACGCGTCGGCGGCGTTCCGGTACATGGCCCAGGCTCGGCACATCGGCAAGATCGTGATCGTGCCCGACGGCGCCGGCGACACGCCCACGCCGCCGACCCCGGTCGGCGCTCCGGGTGCGACGTACCTGGTCACCGGGGGACTGAGCGGGCTCGGCCTGCTCGCCGCGGAGTGGCTCGTCGAGCAAGGCGTCGAGGCGATCGCGCTGGTCGGCCGCCGCGCACCTGGAGAACCGGCGTTGGCGGCGATCGAGCGGATGGAGCGGGCCGGGGCGAAGGTGCTCGTCTGCCGCGCCGACGTGTCGCAGCGCGACGACGTGGCAGGCGTGCTGCAGCAGATCTCCGCCGAGCTCCCGCTCCTCCGTGGCGTCATCCACTCCGCCGGTGTGCTCGACGACGGCGCGATGGTCCGTCAGGAGTGGCCGCGCTTCGAGACCGTGTTCGGTCCGAAGGTCGACGGGACGTGGCACCTCCACGAGTTGACGCGCGACCACGATCTCGACCACTTCGTGCTCTTCTCGTCGATCGCATCGCTGTTCGGCTCGGCCGGACAGTCCAACCACTCGGCGGCGAACCGCTTCATGGACGCCCTCGCCGCCGCCCGGCGAGCTCGCGGTCTGCCCGGCCTGAGCATCAATTGGGGGGCATGGTCCGATGTCGGCGCGGCGGCAGCCACCGAGGACCGGAGCGATCGGCAAGGCGTCGATCCCATGACGCCGAGCCTCGCGCTCGACGCG
>CAXBAZ010000458.1:0-4009 GCA_963973395.1 uncultured Acidimicrobiaceae bacterium | reverse complement strand
CGCGCTCGCACTCGCGCTCCGTCCGACCGCATCCGACTTCGCCGGCATCTGGGCGATGTGTTGCGCGATGCCGGCCATCGACGGCCTCGAACTCGAACTGGCGCCGGAATCGGGCGGCGGTCGTCCGGCGTTGATCCAGGTCGGCGAGCACGACGGCATCATCACCCCCGATCGTGGTCGCGCAGCAGCATCGGCGCTCGCGGACGCCGGTTGGACCGTGGCGACCCACGGCTACGACATGGCGCACAGCCAGCGGATCGAGATGCTCGTCGACGCGAAGGCGTGGTTGGCCGAGATCTGACATCCTCGGGCGGCACCCCCGATGCGCCCACTCCGGCCGCGTCGCGACTCCGGGACCGCCCGCCCCGCCACCGCGACACAGCCCACCCGCAACACCCCGGGCCGCGACGCGACTCTGGGGCCACCCGCCCCGTCACCGCGACAGTAACGTGAGCACGATGGTGCGGCGACCCCTCATCGGTGCGAGCGATCCTGGGATCGAAGGCATCGATCGCTCGCGTCCAGGAGTCAAGCGCTCGGCCGCCACGCTGCTCGCGATCGTGCTGGCGCTCGCGACCTCGTCGTGCACGCGCCCCGAGGACGCCGCATCGGCCGAGGTCTCGCTCGCTCCGGTCAGCGAGACGTTCGACGGCGGCGACTCCGGCGACCCGGAAGACGACGACGAATCCACCGACGACGCCTCGACGAGCGCCACGACGAGTTCGGCGACCATGTCGACGAGCACCACGACGAACAGCACGACGATTGCCGATGGCGCGAGCACGTCGACGACGATCGACACCGGTCCGACCACGTCGACGACGACCACATCGACCACGCCGCGGGCCACGACGACGATCACGCCGGATGACGCATCCGACCTCACGCTGATCTTCGACGGCATCCTGCCGTTCCGTTTCGGCGACCGCGATGTCGCCGTCGTCCCCGTACTGACCGACCTGCTCGGCGCTCCAGCGCTGGACGAATTGCGCGAATACCCCGCCGCCGAACAGGGCGTCTTCCTCGACGCCGCCGGCGAGGAGTCGTTCGTGACCCGGTTCGGCCGGACGGTCTGCTACGCGAACGGGCTGTGCGTGCAGTTCGGCGCAGGCGCCCCCGAGACGCTGATCTTCACGGGGTGGCGCGTCGGCGACCCGTCGTCGGGACTCACCACCCGAGACGGCCTGACGATCGGATCGACACTTGATGACTTCGAAGACCTGATCACCTTCGACCCGGCCCTCGGCTGCCTCCAGGTCGTCGACGGATCGGCCGCCGGGATCGACGTCACGCTGCTGAGCGCCGACGGCGATTTCGCCACGACGACGCCCGCCCCCGCCGCAATCAGCGTGGTCGAGATGCGGGCCGGACAACTGCCGGCGCCCACCGCCGGCGACTGCTGACCCTCTGCGCCCTCCACCGAGCGGGAGTCCGCGACTCCGTCACTCCGGGGTCGGTCGCAGGACGCGCTTGTCGTACTTGAGCGCTTCCATGAGTTCGTCGATGATCTCGGCGCCGCGACCCGCCGAGACGGCATCGGCCACGTGGGTCTCGAGATGGTGCCGGAAGACTTCGCGGCTCGTGCTCTCGAGCGTGCCCTGCACGGCTGCGAGTTGCTTCATGATGTCGGGGCACCACGCGTCGTCCTCGACCATGCGGATGATCCCCTCGAGATGACCACGCGCGGTCTTCAGCCGGTTGGTGACGGTCTTCGTGTAGTCGTCCATCGGGATTGAGTATACCCCACCCCACGGGGGGTGGCACATTTCCCCGGTCGGTGATATGGTGGGACCTACCCCACCCCAGGTGGGGTGTAACTGGGGCAAGCACCGCGGCCCATGTTCGAGAGGACGACGCCATGGCACATCCGACAGCACACAACCACGACAGCCACACGACCCACGGCACGGTGACCGCCGGGGGCACCGGGCGGGAAACCGCCGACCACGACCACAAGCACGACCACGACCACGACGACGACCACGGCCACGGCCACGGTCACGGCGGACATCACGGAGATCACGTCGAGATGTTCCGCCGCAAGTTCTGGTGGAGCCTCCTGCTCACCGTGCCCCTCGTGGTCACCAGCCACATGGTGATGGACTGGTTCGGCTACGACCTCGACGTCGTCGGCATCGACTGGGTCGGGCCGGTGCTCGGTACCGCCCTGTTCGTCTGGGGCGGTCAACCGTTCCTCACCGGTGGCGTCCACGAGGCCAGGTCGCAGCAGCCGGGAATGATGCTGCTGATCGCGATGGCCATCACCGTCGCCTACGTCGCGTCGATGGCCACCTCGCTCGGCTGGTTCGACCTCGACTTCTGGTGGGAGCTCGGAGCGCTCATCTCGATCATGCTGCTCGGGCACTGGCAGGAGATGAAGGCGCTCGGACAGGCCCGAGACGCACTGTCGGCACTCGCCGCCCTCCTCCCGGACGAGGCCGAACTCGTCACCGACGACGGCACGGTCGAGACCGTGCCCTCCGCTCGGTTGGAGCGAGGCGACACGGTCCTCGTGCGGTCCGGCGGCCGTGTGCCCGCCGACGGCGACATCGTCGACGGTGCCGCCGAGATCGACGAGTCGATGATCACCGGCGAGTCCCGCCCGGTCGCCAAGCGTGAAGGCGACACGGTCGTGGCCGGCACGGTGTCGACCGACTCCGCGATCCGGGTGAAGATCACCGCCGTCGGCGACGACACCACACTCGCCGGCATCGGCCGTCTCGTCGCCCAGGCCCAGAGCTCCAGGTCCCGCAGTCAAGCGCTCGCCGACAGGGCCGCTGCGCTGCTCTTCTACATCGCGACCGGCGCCGCGATCGTCACGGCCATCGCATGGCTGGCCGTCGGCAATGCCGACGAGGCGGTGGTCAGGGTCGTGACCGTGCTGGTGATCTCATGCCCCCACGCGCTCGGTCTGGCGATCCCGCTGACGACGTCGTTGTCGAGCGCGATCGGCGCCCGGAGCGGGATCCTCGTCAAGGATCGCTTGGCGCTCGAGGGCAGCCGGACGATCGATGTCGTGCTGTTCGACAAGACCGGCACCCTCACCCGCGGTGAGCATGTCGTCGTCGGAGTCGCGACAGCGGGTGTCGACGAGGCCGACCTGCTGCGAATCGCCGGGGGCATCGAGTCGGACAGCGAACACCCCCTCGCCCGCGCCATCGTCGCCGCTGCCAGCGACCGCGGCCCGATCGCCGAGGCGAGCGGATTCAGGTCACTCACCGGGCACTGCTGCGCGAGCGACGGCTGGGTGTGCCCGACGAGCTCGCCGCCTCCGTGCGGACCTGGGAGCAGCGGGGCGCCGCGGTGCTCCACGTCGTCCGCGGCGACACGATCATCGGGTCGCTGGCGCTCGAAGACGAGATCCGTCCCGAAGCCCGCCAGGCGGTCGACGAGCTCACAGCTCGCGGCATCCGGGTCGCGATGATCACGGGCGACGCCCGCCAGGTCGCCGATTCCGTCGGGCGCGATCTCGGCCTCGACGACGTGTTTGCGGAGGTGCTCCCCGAGGACAAGGAAGCCAAGGTCGTCGAGCTGCAACAGCGAGGACTTCGCGTCGCGATGGTCGGCGACGGCGTGAACGATGCACCGGCTCTCGCCCGGGCCGACGTCGGCATCGCCATCGGCGCCGGGACCGATGTCGCGATCGAGTCCGCCGGCCTCATCCTCGCCGGCTCCGATCCCCGCGGTGTCTCGGCGATCATCCATCTCGCCCAGGCCACATACCGCAAGTCCCTCCAGAACCTCGTCTGGGCCGCCGGCTACAACGCGGTGGCGATCCCGCTCGCTGCCGGCGCACTGGGCTGGGCCGGCGTCGTGCTGCCGCCGGCGATCGGTGCGGTCCTGATGAGCGTCTCCACGATCGTCGTGGCACTCAACGCCCAACTGCTGCGGCGCCTCGACCTCCGACCCGGACAGCCGGTGCAGCAGTCCCACTGACTCGAACCTGGCCGACCGCGATCGCCCTGTTGCCTCGTCAGCACTTCAACCCGACCACGGGATCGACCCGTTC
>CAXBAZ010000457.1:0-4054 GCA_963973395.1 uncultured Acidimicrobiaceae bacterium | reverse complement strand
CCTGGACGTGATCGTGACCCCGGTGGGCGGTGGGGGCCTGCAGGCCGGTGTCGCCGTGGCCGCACGCGCGTTGGCGCCCGGGATCCAGCTCGTGGGCGTGCAGAGCGAACGGTTCCCGGCGGTGCACAACCTGGTGACCGGCCACGACCTCCCGACCGGGGGATCGACGATCGCGGAAGGGATCGCCGTGGCCAACCCGGGCGAGCACACGGTCGCGATCATCCGTCAGCTCGTCGACCACGTCGAGGTCGTCGCGGAGTCGCTGGTCGAAGAGGCGATCGGGCTCTACCTCGAGATCGAGAAGACGGTCGCCGAGGGTGCCGGAGCGGCGCCCCTCGCCGAACTCCTGGCCCGTCCCGAGCGGTACCGCGGTCGTCGGGTGGCGCTGATCCTGACCGGCGGCAACATCGATCTGCGTCAACTCGCGTCGGTCACGCTGCGCTGCCTCGTCCGGAGCGGGCGGCTGACGACGTTCTGGGTCGAGCTCGACGACCGGCCGGGCAGTCTCGGGGCGATCACGACGGCAGTCGGCCAGATGGGTGGCAACATCGTCGAGGTCATCCACCGCCGGCTCGACGTGACGATGCACGCACGTTCGAGCGAGGTCGAGCTGACCGTCGAGACGAGCGACCGCGAGCACGCTGCCGCGGTGCTCGCCGGTCTGACCGGCACGGGCTTCCGGGTGCGGGGCCCGAAGGCGGCCGACGTCAACGTGTGACCAGGTGCACGACCGATCGTGAGAGGCTCGTCGCGAGCGCCAGCTGCGACTGGCTCCTGAGAACGCTGGGGATGTGTGTGATCCGCTGCAGCACCTCGTGGAGATGATCGTTCGAGCGGGCGACGACCCGGACGAGCAGGTCGCCCGGTCCGGTGACCGTATGGATCTCGACGACCTCGTCGATCGTGCCGATCGCCCGCGTCGTGGCCTCATGTGTGCCCTGGGCGATCTCGAGCGTGCAGAACGCGAGCACGTCGAATCCGGCGGCGGTCGGATCGATCTCGGGACCGTAGCCGCTGATCACTCCCTCTCGCTCGAGCCGGTCGAGGCGCGAGTACACGGTGCCGCGGGCGATGTCCAGGTCGCGTGCGAGCCGTGCGTGGCTGATTCCCGGATCCGCGTCGAGCGCCGTTATCAGACGTCGATCGAGATCGTCGAGCTCGCGGCGCATGTGTCCGATCATGGCAGGTCTCGAGGTCCGGAAACCGGACGGTCGGTGGCTACGGGGGAACTCGAGTGAACGTTCTGCTCGGTCGTCTTGCGGAAATGGGTGCGATTTGGTTGCCTGGGCAATCCGTCGTCGAGCGAAAGGAGACCGGCCATGAGCCATCTGAAGAAGGTCGACCACATCACGTACGCGTGCCGGCAGGGCACGATCGAACGGTGGGCATGGTTCCACATCGAGGTCGAGGGCGGCACGCTGATCAACCGCATCGACGACGTGCGCCCCGACGACCCGGACAGCAGCATGAAGATCTGGTGCATCGACTACGGCGAATTCGGCGTGGCATTGATCGAGGGGATCGACCGGGCGAAGCGATCGCAGGTCACCAAGTTCGTGGAGGTCCACGGCGACCACTCGTGTCAGCACGTTGCGTTCGACACCCACGATCTCGACGCGTTCGTCGCCCACCTCAAGGAGGTGGGCGGAACGCCGCGCGGGCATGTGCTCGTGCGCAACGACGGCTTCGGGGTCCTGAAGCAGATGTTCGCCCGTGGCTATGTGGAGGGTGACGCAGCGGAGGCGAGCTTTCCCGAGTACTGCCAACGGCCACGGGTCGACGACGACGAGGCGGTGGCGATCACGTTCGCCGAGGAGACCGGGAAGGGCTTCTACGACCAGATCGAGGATGCCGTGGCGGCCGGCGACGAGGCGCCGTTCTTCGACTTCTCGAAGATGCCCGCCGACTGGCGCGTCCCCGAGCCGACCCCCAAGGGTGGCTGACCGGAGGGGTCAGACCGGACGGGGCCAGACCCCCTCCGGCCCGGGTCAGTCCCTGGCCGACTGCGCTGCGCCGGCAGCGTCGTGGTCGACGTCCTGGTCGTGGTCCATGTCGACCACGACACGCCGCAACGTCCCCGTGAACCGGAACGGTGCCGTGTAGTCGCCGACCGGACTCCCGCGGTCGAGGCCGATGTCGAGTCCGGAGAACGAGATCAGCGTGAAGAAGGAGTGCTCGGTCGTCATCGAGCCGACGTCGACACCGTCGATCGACAGCGTGCCGGTGCCGACCCCGTCGGTCCGTTCCATCCGGAATTCCAGGTCGTGGCGACCCCGTTCGACCGCTCGATCCGAACGTACGACGTGGTGCGTGCCGCCGACGTTCAGATCGTGGACGAGGTGCCCGTCAGCGAGATACAGCGAGTAGCCGCTGGTCGCATCACCATGCGACACGAGCACGCCGTGCGCGCCGCCGTCGGGGATCTCGACCTCGGCGGTGATCCGGTAGCTGCGTGACCGTACGTCGGGCGCGACGTCGCTCGCCAGGTGCCCCATGCCCGCCCAGAACTCGTAGTGGGTGCGCGCCCCGTGCACCCGGGCGGCATTCTCGGCGAACCGCTCGCCGAACCGGTCGTCGAGGGGCAGCACCTGATGCGCCTCGGCTTCCTGCCACCAGCGCTCGATCATCGCGGCCAACCGCTCGGGGTGCTCGCTCGCGAGATCGTGGACCTCGTTGAAGTCCTCGTCGAGGTGGTACAGCTCCCAGACGTCGTCGTCGATCGGCGTGCCCGGTGCGTGATAGGCGACCGCCTTCCAGCCGTCGAGCCAGAGCCCGCGGTGGCTGAACATCTCGAAGTACTGCACCGACTTGCCCGTGGTGACGTCCGGATCGTGCAGCGAAGCGGCGAAGCTGGTGCCCTCGAGCGGCTGCTGCGTGATGCCGCCCAGCATCGCGGGCGGCGAGATGCCGACGACGTCGAGCAACGTGGGCACGATGTCGCCGCAGTGTGCGAACTGATGGCGGAGGCCGCCTCTCGCAGCGATGCCGGCCGGCCACGACACGACCAGCGGGTCGCGGATGCCGCCGCCGTGGGTGTTCTGCTTGTAGCGCTTGAGCGGGGTGTTGGCGGCCATCGCCCAGCCCCACGGGAAGTTGGTGTGTGTGTCCGGTCCGCCGATGTCGTCGAGCCGGGCGAGCTTCGTCTCCGTCGATTCGTGAATCAGGTTGAACGGCCCCAACGCGTTGACGAACCCGAGCGGACCGCCCTCCTGCGACGCCCCGTTGTCGCTCAGCACGAGCACGAGCGTGTCGTCGCGCTGTCCGCTCGACTCGAGGAACTCGACGAGGCGGGCGAGGTGCCGGTCGGTGTGGTCGAGCATCGCCGCGTACGCGGCCTGGAGGCGCCGTGCGACCCGACGTTCGCCGCTGCTCAGGTCGTTCCACGGGAGCACCCGGGGATTGCGCTCGGGGAGCACGGTGCCGGGCGGCACGATGCCCATCTCGATCATCCGGGCCAGCCGCCGGTCGCGGGCGGCGTCCCAACCGTCCTCGAAGAGCGGGTCGTAGTGGTCGATCAGATCCTTCGGGGCCTGATGCGGGGCGTGGCAGGCACCCGGCGCGACGTACATGAACCACGGTGTGGTGGGGGATGCTGCACGGTGCTCCGCGAGCATCCGGATCGACTCGTCGACGAGGTCCTCGGTGAGGTGGTAGCCGTCCGCGTAGGTGCCCGGCGCCGTGACGTGGGTGTTGTCGCGAACCAGCTCGGGCGAGTACTGGTCGGTCTCGGCGTCGAGGAAGCCGTAGAACCGGTCGAATCCGCGGGCGAGCGGCCAGCCGTCGGTCGGCCCCGTCGGGCCGGTCTCGTACAGGGGTGTGACGTGCCACTTCCCGGTCATGTAGTTGCGATAACCGTGCGGACGCAGCATCTCGGCGATCGTGCCGGCGCTCGTGGCGATCTTGCCGCGATAGCCGGGGTACCCGCTGTCGAAGTTGGCGAGACACCCCACGCCGACCGAATGGTGGTTGCGGCCGGTGAGCAGGGCGGCGCGGGTGGTCGAGCACATCGCCGTCGTGTGGAAGCCCGTGTACCGGACGCCGTCGGCCGCGAGCC
>CAXBAZ010000456.1:0-4056 GCA_963973395.1 uncultured Acidimicrobiaceae bacterium | reverse complement strand
CACGGTCGTCGCCCTCCTGCGCACGCTCGTGGGTGCCGTGTTCCTGGGTGCGGTCACCGACGCGATGCTGCTCGGGCACTGGTACCTCGTCCAGCCGGGCCTCCCACGTCGGTTGCTGAACGAGATCGTGTCGGCGCTCGGGTGGATCTGGCCGGCCGAAGTGGCGGTGATGCTGCTCCCGACCGGGATGCTCAGCGTCTGGTCGGGCGCCGTCGACGACGGATGGGGCGGCACACTCGGATGGTTCTGGGGTGCGTGTGCGGTCACCACGATCGTGCTCGTGTTCGTCACCCGCGCCGCCCTACGGGAGCGTGAGTACTCGGCGGTCATGGCCGCCACCGGTCTGCTCTACCTGGCGATCCTCACCGCGTTCGGTACCGATCTGGTCGCGCGAGCTGTCCTCGACGCCTGAGTTCGGGCAGAATGGGGCCATGCCCCGCCCCGTCTGGACCGGCACGATCAGCTTCGGGCTGGTCGCGATACCGGTCAAGCTCTTCCACGCCGTGCGGCGCCAGAGCGTGTCGTTCAACCAGCTCGACGACCGCACGATGGCGAGGATCAAGTACCGCAAGGTGTCGGCCCTCGACGGTGAGGAGGTGCCCGACGATCACATCGTCAAGGGCTACGAGGTCTCGAAGGATCGCTACATCGTGGTCGATCCCGACGAACTCGAACCGTTCATCCCGGCCGCGACCAAGACGGTCGATCTCGAAGAGTTCGTCGACCTCGAGGAGATCGACCCGGTCTTCTACGACAGCGCCTACTACGTCGCGCCCGGCGCGAACCCGAAGCCGTACGTGCTCCTCGCGCGGGCGATGGAGGAGAGCAACAAGGTCGCGATCGGGCGATTCGTGATGCGCAACAAGCAGTACGTCGCTGCGATCCGCGCGGAGGAGGGACGCCTGATCATGTCGACGCTCGCCTACGCCGACGAGGTGCTCGATCCGGCGACGATCGACGAGTTGAGCGAGCTCGCCGACGTCGAGGTCTCGAAGAAGGAGATCGCCATGGCCGAGTCGCTGGTCGACTCCCTGACCGCGGCCTTCGAACCGGCCAAGTACCGGGACGAGTACCGTGAACAGGTGCTCGACCTGATCGAGATCAAGGCCTCCGGCGAGGCGTTCGAGGCGCCCGAAGCCGAGGCGGAGAAGCCGAAGGTGGTCGACCTGATGGCGGCGCTCGAAGCGAGCGTCGCGAAGGCCAAGGAGGCGCGGGGGCGGCACCCGTCGGGCGCCAAGCAGCCGGCCGAGAAGACGACGGCCGAGAAGACCGCGGCCAAGAAGACGACGGCCAAGAAGTCGACGTCCAAGAAGACCGCGGCCAAGAAGACGACGGCCAAGAAGGCTGCAGCCAAGAAGAGCGCGTGACGTCCTCGGTCGAGATCGAGGTCGAGGGGCGTCGTCTCACCCTGAGCAACCTCGACAAGGTGCTGTACCCGAGCGGGTTCACCAAGGCGCAGGTGATCGACTACATGGCGAAGATCGCCCCGGTGGCGATCCCGCACCTGAGCGGTCGGGCGCTGACGTTCCGGCGGTACCCCGACGGTGCCGACACCGCCGGATTCTTCGAGAAGCGCTGCCCCGGTCACCGACCGCCATGGGTCGACGTCGCACTCGGTCCCGGCGATCGCCAGGGCGGCATCGAGTACTGCCGGATCGACGAGACCGCGACGATGGTGTGGGCCGCCAACATGGCCGCGCTCGAACTGCACGCTCCGATGGCGCTGGCCGCCGATCTCGCCGTGCCGCGGGCGCTCGTGTTCGATTTCGACCCCGGAGCACCGGCGGCGATCCGGGAGTGCTGCGAGATCGCCCTCGCCGCCCGGAACGTGCTCGATTCGGTCGGTCTGGTCGGCTGGTGCAAGACCTCGGGGTCGAAAGGGCTCCAGATGTACGTGCCGTTGAACTCGTCCGACGCCACCCACGACGGCGCCGCCGATTTCGCCCTGGCCGTCGGGCAGGTGCTGGAGCGTCAGTTGCCGGGACGTGTGACCACCGTGATGGCCAAGTCCGAGCGGCCCGGCAAGATCTTCGTCGACTGGAGTCAGAACGCATTCCACAAGACGACGATCGCTCCGTACTCGCTCCGGGCGCGCCCCGAACCGACCGTGTCGACACCCGTCACCTGGGACGAGGTCGACGCGTGTGCCCGCGGCGAGCTCGACCTCAAGTACACCTCGACCGATGTGCTCGAACGGGTCGCGGCGCACGGTGACCTGTTCGCGGACGTGCTCACGACCGTCCAGCAGCTGCCGCTGTAGGTGCCGACTCTCCCACCGAGGGTGCAATCGAGCCTCGACCTTGACATGATGGTGAGGTGAGAGCACGTCGCCGCCACACGGGCCGGGCAGCCGGACTGGTGCTCGTCGCCGCGCCGTTGCTGGCGGCGTGCGGGCAGGCGCAGTTCGCCGCGCCGCCGCCGCCCGAGTTCTCCGCCGGTCAGCGTGCCGAACCGACGGTGATCGCCGCCGACGCCACCGGCGGTGGGGGAGACGACGACGCAGGCGACGAGATCCTGTTGTCGACGATCGAGGCCGACGTCGACGGCGTCGCGCTCGATCAGATGACGCTCGTCGACGACGCCGGGATCGCCGCCCCCAACCCGAGTGGGTGGGCCAGGTTCGACGAAGCGTTGGCGTCGCGCCTGACGCCCGCCAACGTGTCGGCGTCGGTCGCCGTCATGATCGACGGTCAACCGGTGCACGCGGCAGCGTTCGGCGAACGGGTGGCCGGCGGTGGTGAGCCCGTCGAGACCACCGATCGGTTCCGGGTGGCGAGCATCTCGAAGTCGATCACGGCGATCACGGCGCTGCGTCTGGTCGAGGCCGGCATCCTCACCCTCGACGAACCGGTCGGCGACCTGTTGGTCGGGCACCTCGGACTGACCGTCGTCGATCCCGACGTGGCGACGATCACCGTGCGCGAGCTGCTGAGCCACACCGCCGGCTTCCCGCAGCACGAGGGCACGTTCTTCTCCAACGGGGCCGCATCGTGCACCGAGGCCGCAGGCTTCGGGCTGGCACGTTCGGTGTCGAGCGGCAACGGCTACCGGTATTCGAACATGAGCTACTGCGTGCTCGGCCTCCTGATCGAGGCGGTGACCGGCAAGACGTACGAACGTGTCGTCGACGAGCAACTCCTCACCCCACTGGGCATCGGCGGCATGCGCCTCACCTCCACCTACGAGGTGGGTCCCGACGAGGTGTCCCATCACCCGTCGCCCGGCCGGAACTTCATGGAGGCCCTCGGCGCCGCCGGCGCCTGGAACGCGACGCCGAGCGATCTCGTGGCGATCTTCGACTCGGTCGATCCGTCCACGCCGGGTTGGAAGGCGCTGTCGCCCGAGTCCCTCGCGATGCTGCGGTACCGGGTGCCGACCGAACTGCCGCCGAACGGCTACGGCCTCGGCGTGATCAACTACGACGGTGGCGCATGGGGCCACACGGGAACGCTGCAGAACACACACGCGATGGTGTTGGTCGAGCCGGATGGCCTCACCTGGGCGATCACCGTCTCGGGCGGGTACCCCGGCAACTCCGGTCAGCTCCGCAGCATCATGCGCTCCGCCCTGGCCGCCGGGTTCCCGACGAGCTGAGGTTCGGCCGGACGAAACGGGCCGGACGAAACGGGCCGGACGAAACGGCCCGGAAGAAACCGGCGTGGGACAATGGCCGGATGGAACTACCGCAGCAGGGCAGAGGTGTCGACGAGATCATCGCCGACCTCGAACAGAAGCGAACCGCAGATGCCCGTTGGCAGGACGGGAAGACCTTCGGGATGGTGTACGACGGCGGACCGGGTGTGCACGCGGTCGCGGAGCGTGCGGCGATGCTCTATCTCCACGAGAACGCACTCAACACGAAGGCGTTTCCTTCGCTGGGGGAGATCCAGTCCGAGGTGGTCAGGTGGACCGCGGGGTTGCTGCACGGGCCCGAGACGGCGGCGGGCTTCCTGACGAGCGGTGGCACCGAATCGATCCAGTGCGCGGTCCTCGCGGCCCGTGAACGTGGACGGGCCGAGCGCGGGATCCGATCGGGCGAGATCGTGGTCGCCGAGT
>CAXBAZ010000455.1:0-4060 GCA_963973395.1 uncultured Acidimicrobiaceae bacterium | reverse complement strand
TCGCGGCATCGGCTGGCTCGCCGGTCGACGTCACGGTCGAATGGACCCCGAGGGGCGTCCAAGCGCTCACCGTGCATCTCGCCGACCGCACGCTCGACGTCGGCCCGCGCGCCGACCCGACGTTCGTGGGGGCGGCATGACGCACGAGGCGGATGCCGCGTCGGGCGCCGATCTCGACGCCGACTGGCGCGAGCTGGTCACGGCCGTCATGCTCGGCACCGACCGCAGGCAGCCCCCTGGGACGAGTGCACCGATCGCCGACCTGGTGGCCGATGCGGTCCGTCCCGACGACGCATCGCGGATGCTCGCCGCGGTCGCCGCGGTCGCCGCGGCCCGCCGGGCGTCGTTCGTGCCCGGCCCCGCAGCCGTGCCGCTGCAGCCGCCTGCCTCGGACGATCGTCCCTGGTGCAGCCCGGCGGCGGTCGAGTGCTGGCGCGAGGTCGTGCGCGAGTGGCCCGTCCTCGAGGACGAGTGGGTGCTGACCGTGGTCGACCGTGGTCTGCGTGTGCCACCGGACGCACTCGCCGAACTGCTCGTGCGGCACCGTGCCGATGCCGTGCGGAGGGCCAGGGTGGCGCTCGCGGGCGGCCCGTCGGCCGGCTGGCTGACCGATCACGTCGAACGACTCGCGCCGGCCACGTCGGCCACGGCATCGGCCGAGAGCGTCACGTCGCTGCCCGAACTCCCGCTCCCGCCCGATCTCGCCGAGCTCCTGGCGGCCGACGCGCACACCTTTGCGTCGCAGCTCGTCGACGGATTCGCGTCGTCGGCGTTCGGTGCCGCACACAAGGCGGTGCTGGTCAACCTGCTCGCACGGTGTCGGCCGGCGGTCCTCGTCGACGCAGCCGACGCGCTCGATCGCTCGGGCGTCGGTCTCGCGCTGGCGCTCGCAGACCTGGCCCGTCTCCGCCATCGAATGCTGACCGCACTCGGCGTCTCGTTCTGACGGCGTCCGACCTGTTCGACGAGGTGATCGACGTCATCGACGTCAGCGAGTTCTTGGAACTCTCGGCGGGAGCGCAGATCATCTTCGTCTGATGCGAGGCCAATCTCGTGTCGTGGGCCTCGGTCACGACACGATGTCCTTCGAGTACACCGCCTCGTAGGCACGGAGCTCGAATCCCAGCTTCGTGTAGAGCTGGAACGCGCCGCCAGGGTTGTTGGTGTCGACGCCCAGCGCCGCTTCGGTCATGCCGCGGTCGCGGAGTTCCCGCAGACTCATCGCGAGCAACGCGCCGGCGATGCCACGGTTCCTCCAGCCGGGGTGCGTCGAGATCTCCTCGGTGTAACCGCGTCGGTAGCCCCGCTGCTCGTTCTCGTCGACGTTGACGTACGACTTCACCTGCCCCACGACCTGGTCGCCCGCCCATGCGACCTTCCAGAGCGTGTGGTCGATGCACGGCTCCGCCAGCGCGGCATCGACCATCTCGGGCGTCGGTTCCTCGAAGTCCCACTCGCCGCGGAACGCCTCGAGGTGCGCCTCCCAGATCGATCGCATCTCGTCGGGACGGACCGGCCGCGTGTGGACGCGGTCCGGCAACGGCAGATCTGGGATGTCGTCGAGATGCGGGCGGACGAGAGCCGCGCCCCACTCGACGGGCGTGAAGCCGCGCGCCTCGAGCCACTCGGCTTCTCCGGTCGCAGCGTGACCGGGACCCGGGTGCGCGGCGAACGCCCGGAAGCGGGCGGGAGCACCCGGATCGATCCACCCGAGCATGTGGGTCTCCTGCGCGTCCGAGATGGCATCGACGACCGGACGGACCTTGTGGTCGGGATGTACGGGGGCGAACATGATGCAGTTGGTCGTGCCGTCCTCGTCCTCGGTGCGACTCGTTCGGCCGTAGCCGACGACCCGGTCGTCGAATTCGACGACGAAGATGTCCCGATCCGGATCGCAGTCGATCAGGTGGGCGTACGTCGCATCCATCTGTTCCAGGGTCGGATACTCGGAGTCGCCGAGGTGATCCCGGTACGCCGCGAGGATACGGACCATGTCAGCGTGATCGTCGGCGCCGCGATACGGCCGAGCCAGGTAGCCGTCCGGCAGGTGCATGCGGTCGGCGAGGTGCATCCGTCCACGGTAGGCGGGACATCGTGAGCGATCGCCGGAGGTTTCGGCGGCGGCCCGTCAGTCGTCGGCAGCGGCGAGTTCGGCGTCGAGGCGTGTGACGAGCGTCTTGGTGGCGACCGCCCGGTAGCTCTCCTCGGTGAAATCGAGCAACACCTCGTGTTCCTCCTCGGGCACGGTGTCGACGACGATCGTGACCCAGCCGTGCTTGCCGAGCCCGTACCGGGTCGGGAACGCCTCGGCGTACGACAGGGCATGGTCGCGTGACTCGGGCAGTTTGACCGTGACGACGGCTCGCTCGGCGTCGGGTCCGCTCACGAACAGGAAGATCTTCTTGCCGACCTTGACCACACGGTCGCCCCACGGGGTGTCGGGCCACGCCTCGGGCAACGACAGGGCGAACTCCTCGACCGTCTCGCACGTGCGATGCGCCGGACTCGTCATCGCGCCAGTCTCGCGTGGCCGGACCGGCGCGCGACACCCCGTCGCTAACGTCGTGGTCGATGGCTGACACCGACCAAATTCTCCGGCCGCACGCCGAGGAGCAGTACGCCGCCGAGCTGACGGCGCTCGACGCAGCCGACGACCGCGAACGACCCCCCAACTGGAAGCTCTCACCGTGGGCCGTCGTCACGTACCTCGTCGGGGGGGAACTGGCCGACGGCACGGCGATCGTGCCGAAGTACGTCGGACGGCGTCGCCTGATGGAGATCGCCGTGGCGACGCTCGCCACCGACCGCGCGCTGCTGCTGCTCGGCGTGCCGGGCACGGCCAAGACCTGGGTGAGCGAGCACCTGGCGGCCGCGATCAGCGGCGACTCGACGCTGCTCGTCCAGGGCACCGCCGGCACCACCGAGGAGACCCTGCTCTACGGCTGGAACTACGCCCGGTTGTTGGCCGAGGGCCCGTCCGAGGCAGCGCTGGTACCGAGCCCGATCTACCGGGCGATGCAGCGCGGGTCGATCGCTCGGGTCGAAGAGCTCACGCGCATGCCCTCCGATGTGCAGGACGCACTGGTCACCGCGCTCTCCGAGAAGTCGATGCCGGTGCCCGAACTGAACTCCGAGGTCGCGGCCACACGCGGATTCAACGTGATCGCGACGGCCAACGACCGCGACCGCGGAGTCAACGATCTTTCGTCGGCGCTGCGCCGCCGATTCAACACCGTCGTGCTGCCGCTGCCCGAGACGGCCGACGAAGAGATCGCGATCGTGTCGCAGCGCGTGAACGAACTGGGGTCGGCGCTGGCATTGCCGTCGATCACGCCGGCGGCCGACGAGATCCGGCGGGTGGTCACCGTGTTCCGCGAACTGCGCGAAGGGGTCACGGCCGACGGGGGTACCAGCCTGAAGGTGCCGAGCGGCACCCTGTCCACCGCCGAGGCGATCTCCGTCGTCACGAACGGCCTGTCGCTGGCGGCCCACTTCGGCGACGGGCAGCTGTCGGCCGACGACGTCGCCGCGGGGGTCGTCGGCACGGTGGTGCGTGACCCGGTCCACGACGGCATCGCCTGGCGGGAGTACCTCGAAGCCGTCGTCGCCGCACGCGACGGTTGGGGCGACTTCTACGACGCGTGCCGCGCCCTCGACTGACGGAGCGATCCGAACGATGAGCCTGCACCTGCTCGGGATCCGTCACCACGGGCCGGGCTCGGCGCGCTCGGTCGTCGCGGCGCTCGACGAGCTGCAGCCCTCGATCGTGCTGGTCGAGTCGCCGTTCGAGACGACGGCGGCGTTCGGCTGGGTGGGCGATCCCGGGCTCGAACCGCCGGTCGCGCTGCTCGGGCACGTCGTCGACGATCCGCGGCGGGCGGTGTTCGCACCGCTCGCGTCGTTCAGTCCCGAGTGGCAGGCGATCCTGTGGGCGAACCGGCGCGCCGTCCCGGTGGAGGCGATCGACCTGCCGCTGGCTCACAGCCTGGCGGTCGCACCCGACGACGGGTCGCTCCTCGACCGAGCCGCGCCCGTCGATCCCCTCGGGGCATTGTCGGCA
>CAXBAZ010000454.1:0-4070 GCA_963973395.1 uncultured Acidimicrobiaceae bacterium | reverse complement strand
TGAGGTCACCATCGTCGAGAGGTTCGTCTCGGCCGCCGACGGGCCCGCGCTCGTGCTCCCGGTGCTCCAGGTGGCGGTCGGCCAGGCCGCCCGCGTGAACTACCTCGCCGTCAACGAACTGAGCGAGCAGGCCTGGTCGCTCGGCAACCAGCAGGCCGTCGGCCAGCGCGACTCGCAGACGCTGCTCGCCTCGGTGGCGCTCGGCGGCGATTACGCCCGGGTCCGCACCGACGCTCGCGTATCGGGCCGCGGCGCGTCCACGCGCCAGGTCGCGCTCTACTTCGCCGGAGGCGACCAGATGCACGACTTCCGCACCACCCAGGACCACGACGCGCCCAACACCACGAGCGACCTGCTCTTCAAGGGCGCCGTGCAGGATCACGCGGCCAGTGTGTACACCGGCCTGATCAAGATCCGTGAGCATGCGAACGGCACGGTCGCCTACCAGACCAACCGGAACCTGACGCTCTCCGAGGGTGCCTGGGCCGAGAGCGTGCCCAACCTCGACATCCGGACCAACGACGTGAAGTGTTCGCACGCGTCGACCGTCGGCCCGATCGACGAGGACCAGCGCTTCTACCTCGAGAGCCGCGGCGTCCAGCCCGAGATCGCAGAGCGTCTCGTCGTGCTCGGGTTCTTCGACGAAGTGCTGTCGCAACTGCCCGCCCACGATCTCGCCGGTGAGCTCCGTGCCCGTGTCGCCGCCAAGCTGAACATCGGCGCCAACGACGAGGAGGCTTCCCAGTGAGCACCGCAACCAGCACCGTCTGTGCGCTCGACGACATCGAGCCCGGTACCGCCCGCAGGTTCGACATCGGTGACATCGCGATCGCAGTCGTCCGGATCGGCGACGACGTCTATGCGATCGGCGACGTCTGCAGCCACGCCAACGTGTCGTTGTCCGAGGGTGAGGTGTGGTGCGACGAGAAGGAACTCGAGTGCCCCAAACACAGCAGTGCCTTCAGCCTGGTCACCGGCGAGCCGCAGACGCTGCCGGCGACCCAGCCCGTTCCCGTCTTCGACGCGTCGGTGGTCGACGGCCAGATCGTCGTGTCGGTCGAGTTGGGGGTCGGGTCATGAGCACGCTGAAGATCGAGAACCTGCACGCCAGCGCCGGTGGCACCGAGATCCTGCGCGGCATCGACCTGACGATCTCGTCCGGAGAAGTCCACGCCGTGATGGGCCCGAACGGTGCCGGCAAGAGCACGCTGTCGGCGGCGATCATGGGTCGGCCCGGCTTCGAGGTGACCCAGGGTTCGATCACGCTCGACGACATCGACGTGTTGGCACTGCCGGCCTGGAAGCGCGCCGTCGCCGGCCTGCACCTGGTGATGCAGTACCCGATCGAGGTGCCGGGCGTGATGCTCGACGACGTGCTCGGCGAGGCCCTGACGAGCCGAGGTCGCGACATCTCCGGCCTCGGTGATCTGTTGCGGGCCGAGGCCGCCCGCATCAACTTCGAGGAGCGGTTCCTGCACCGCGCCCTGAACGTCGATCTCTCCGGCGGCGAGAAGAAGCGGAACGAGACCTTGCAGCTCGCCGTGCTCCAACCCAAGATCGCGATCCTCGACGAACTCGACTCCGGGCTCGACATCGATGCCTTGCGCGACTGCTCCCGACGCGTCGAAGACCTCAGCAACGAAGGTGACCTCGGCGTGCTCGCGATCACGCACTACAGCCGCCTGCTCACCGAACTCAAGCCCGACCACGTCCACATCCTGGTGAAGGGCCGCATCGTCACGTCGGGAGGACCCGAGCTCGCCGACGTGCTCGAGGCCGACGGATATGCGGCGTTCCTGCCCGCCGACGAGGGCGACGACACCGACGAGCCGGCGTCCACCGGCGGCCTCGACGACCTCTTCGCCCTCTGATTGCGAGTTGACGGTTGGTGCCTGGCACCAACCGTCAGATGGCGAGGAGGCGGCGGATGCGCTCGTCGGTGGGAGGGTGGGTCGAGAACAGTCGGGCGAAGTTGTTGCCCTGGCTGCCGCCCCTCGCCTCGGCGAGCGGGTTGTGGATGTAGTGCGACGCCTGCGCCGGCTGGACCGCCATGGGCCGCTGCGCGGCGATCGCCTCGATCTTCTGCAGAGCGCGCGCGAGCGGCTCGCCCGACCCGATCAGCTCGGCCGCACCTCGGTCGGCCTCGTACTCGCGGGACCGGGACACCGCCATCTGGATCAATGACGCGGCGATCGCGACGGCGAGCATCACGATCGGGTTGCCGCCGTCGCGACGGTCGCGCCCACCGAACATCGACGAGAACATCGCGATCTGGGCCATGAACGAGATCGCCGTGGCGATCGCCGCCGCCACCGATCCGATCAGGATGTCACGGTGCTTGACGTGCATCAGCTCGTGCGCCATCACACCCTCGACCTCGTCGCGGGTCAGCGACGTCAGCAGGCCCTCGGTGGCGCACACGACGGCATGCTTGGGCCCCCGGCCGGTGGCGAACGCATTGGCCTGCGCGTTCGGCGAGATCGCGACCGTCGGCATCGGCATGCCGGCGCGGGTCGCGAGCCGCTCGATCATGTCGTAGAACTCGGGCGCCTGCTCGCGCGTGATGACGCGCGCCTTGGCGGACTTGAGCGCGAGCTTGTCGCTGAACCAGTACGAACCGCCGACCATCACGAACGCGACGGCGAGGCCGATCATCAGCGATGCGCTGCTGCCGCCGCCGAGAATTCCGGCGACGGCCACGATCAGCCCGCCGAGTCCGGCGAGGAGGACGGTGGTCTTCATCGTGTTCTTGAACATCGTGCGACTCAGGATATCGACGACGCGATCGGTACGGTTCGGAGATGGCAGACCCCGACGACGCTCTCGCACCTGCGGTCGTCCGGCCGCCCGGATGAGCGGCGACAAGTTCCCCGGTTGGCGGGTCGTCACGGGGTGCTTCATCGTCCTGACGACCGTGTCCGGCCTCGGGTTCTACGGGCTCGCTGTCTACCTCAACGCGTTCAGCAAGGAGCGCGGCTGGGAGGTCGCGTCGATCTCGCTCGCCACCACGTGGTTCTTCTTCGTCGGTGGCGTCGTCGGCGTGTGGGCGGCGAACCTGATCGCCAGGTACGACATCCGCGTGGTGGTCTCCGCCGGTGCCGTCGTCGGCGGCGTCGCGCTGGCCGCTCTCGGCCAGGTGCGTGAGCCGTGGCAGCTGTTCGTCGTGTACGGCGTCTTCGCCGCCGGTTGGTCGCTCGCCGGGCTCGTCCCGATGACGACCGTCGTGACCCGGTGGTTCCACACCAGACGGTCGGTCGCCCTCTCGGTCGCCTCCACGGGACTGTCCGCCGGTGGGATCCTGATCACCCCGGCCGCCAAGTGGCTGCTCGACCGCCAGGGCCTCGAGGCCGGCACGCCGTGGCTCGGCGCGGTCTTCGTCATCGGCGTGGTCCCGTTCACGCTGTGGCTGATCCACCCCGACCCGGCGGTGCTGGGCTGGCTGCCGGACGGCCAGCGTGCCGAGCCCGGGGGCGTCCGGCCGAAGCCGACCGGTACGCCGTATCGCGAGGCGATCGCCAGCCGGTTCTTCCTGTTCGTCACGATCGGGTACGTGCTCGCGCTGGGCTCGCAGGTGGGCGGGATCCAGCAGCTCGTCAAACTCGTCGAAGAACGCACCACGGCCGACACCGCCGCGCTCGCGACGTTGGTGCTCGCCGCCACGTCGGTGGTCGCCCGGCTGGTCGGGGGCCGGGTCATCTCGACCTTGCCGATGATCCCGTTCACGGGTGCGCTCGCAGCGCTCCAGATGGTGGCGATGATCTGGCTCGCGTTCGCGATGTCGACCACCTACATCTTCGGGGCGATCATCCTGTTCGGCGCGACGATCGGCAACATCCTGATGTTGCAGCCGCTCTTGATCGCCGAACGGTTCGGGGTGCTCGACTATCCGAAGATCTACAGCCGCGCCCAACTGCTCGGCCTGGTCGGTACGGCCGGGGGGCCGTTGCTGCTCGGATGGTTGCACGACGCAGCCGGTGGCTACGAGGCGTCGTACGTGGTGGCCGGTGCGCTGTCGCTAGCCGGTGCGGTCGCCGTGCTGTTCGCCGGCTCGGCCCGAGCGCCGGCCGATC
>CAXBAZ010000453.1:0-4102 GCA_963973395.1 uncultured Acidimicrobiaceae bacterium | reverse complement strand
CCCAGTCCCTCCGGATCTGGATCGACACGGGGTGTCCCCCCGCCTCGAGCAGGTCGAGATCGTTGACGTCGGCCACGCCCGTCGCGATGGGTACCTCGAGGGTGAGACGACGCTCACCGGTCGCTTCGTCGAAGACCGCGACGTCCTCGAGGTCGAACTCGAGGATGTCGAGCACCGGACCCGGGTCGCCTCCGGCCGCTGCCGCGACGCCGCCGCGAGTCGCGATGGCTCGATGCGAACGTACCTGCACCGTCATGCGCGGTCCCGGAGGCAACGTGGTCGTCGTCGTGGTGCTCGGTGGAGTGGTCGTCGCGCTCGGGGTGGTGGCCTCGGGCGCCGGTGCCGGGCTGGGCGACTCGGCCGTCGGCACGATCGTCGTGGTCGTCGTGGTCGTGGTGGTGGTCGTCGTGGTCGTGGTGGTCGTGGTGGTGGTCGTCGTCGGTGCGATCTCCGGGACGTCGCCGGTCACCACGAACTCGAACGTGGCGACACCGCCCGGTGAGACGGCGAAGGTCTGGGCGGTCAACTCCAACTCGGCGTCGGCGGTCTGGGACGCCGCGGGTTGGCCCCACCAGAGGGGCAGCGCCCCCGCGAGCGCCACCGCACCCGCCGCGATCGCTCGTCGGTTCATTCGTGGGGGCGGCGCTCGGCGATCGTCAGCACGTCGGCCAGACGGGTGAAGCCCAGGCTGTCGTACAGGGCGAGGGCGGGCTCGTTGTCGACGCCGGTGTTCACCAGGGCCCGGGTTCGCCGGTCGGCGTACATCCAGCCGAGGGCGTCGACGACGAGAGCGCGGGCGATGCCCAGCCGCCGGTGTTCGGGGTCGACCGCGACCCGTTGCACGTACCCGCTGTCGGCGGCAGCTCCCGACAGCGCGAACCCGGCGATCCGTCGTCCGACCCGCACCATGCGGGCGCGATGCGTGGGTGTGGCGGCGCGGATGTCTCGGAGACTCGCTGCGTCGTTGCCCCACAGCGGCCCGAACGCCCGCTGATCGACGCCGGCGGCCACGTGGTGACTCCACGGTGTCATCGAACGGGTGCGGTGGCGGGGCTCGCCGAGGCGCCGGACGGTGGTCCGGTCGAGATGCACCTGCAGCAGCGCGAGCCGGTCGATCGGCGTGAACCCGGACGCCAGGACGATCGCCGCCGCGTCGGGGAACAGCGCCGACGTGCGGATCGCGCGTGCGCCCTTGGCGAGGGCGTACTCGACCGCGGCCTCGACGTCGAGCCGGGTCGGCACCGTGTGGTGGTCGACGAAGATCAGGTGGGCGACCGTCGGATCGTTCGGCCACTGCCTCATCCGCCAGGTTCGCGCAGAGGCACTCGACGTCCGCACGACCGACCCGTTCACACCCCCGACGGTAGCCCGAGGATCCCGCCCGGGCATGTCGTTGCCGATCGCGCGGCGCCGACAGGAACCTGATGGCCCCGATGCTGCGGCGTTCTCCTAGCCTGGTCCCGCCATGATTCCCGATCGTTTCACCCCGGTGCTCGACGAACTCGCGCCACTCGCAGATCGCTTCGAGGCGGCCGGCCACCGGTTGTACCTCGTCGGCGGGACCGTCCGCGACCTGATGATGGACGCCCAGGGTGACGATTTCGATCTCGACCTGACCACCGATGCCCGACCCGACGAGATCAAGTCCTGCCTCGCCGGATGGGCGACGGCGCTCTGGACGCAGGGGGAACGGTTCGGCACGATCGGCGCCAAGCACGGCGACCGCGTGTTCGAGATCACGACGTTCCGTGCCGAGTCGTACGCCGACGACTCGCGCAAGCCGCACGTCACCTACGCCGACGACGTCGAGACCGACCTCGGTCGACGCGACTTCACGGTCAACGCCATGGCGCTCGAGGTGACCGGCGGCGGAACTCCGACGCTGGTCGACCCGCACGGCGGCGCGGTCGACCTTCTCCAACGGGTGTTGCGCACGCCCCTGGGCCCGGAGATCAGCTTCAGCGACGATCCGCTCCGGATGCTGCGCGCCGCGCGCTTCATCGCCAGGTTCGATCTCGTCCCGACAGAGCAGCTGGTCGCCGCCGTCCGTGACATGGCGACGCGGCTCGAGATCGTGTCGGCCGAGCGGATCCGCGACGAGTTCGACAAGCTGATCACCGTCGACCACCCGGCGAGCGGCCTGTGGTTCCTGTACGACACCGGCCTCGCCGACCAGTTCGTCCCCGAACTCTCCCTGATGCGGCTCGAACACGACCCGATCCACCGCCACAAGGACGTCCTCAGTCACACGATCGCGGTGGTCGAGAACGTCCGGCCGCTCCGTGAGCTGCCCGAGGGTCGCCCGGAGTACGACTTCCGGATCGTCCGACTCGCCGCACTCTTCCACGACATCGGCAAGCCCAGGACCCGCGGATATCTGGAGGGCAAGGGCACCACCTTTCATCACCACGACGCGGTCGGGGCACGCATGACCAAGAAGCGGATGACCGAGCTGCGGTACTCGAACGACGACGTCGCCGCGGTCACCGCCCTCGTGGCGCTGCACCTCCGTTTCCACACGTACCGGCTGGGCTGGTCGGATGCGGCGGTCCGTCGGTACGTGCGCGATGCCGACGATCTGCTGCACGAGTTGAACGTGCTGACCCGGTGCGACTGCACGACGCGCAACGAGCGCAAGGCGAAGCAGCTGTCGAAGCGGATGGACGATCTGGAGGAGCGCATCGAGACGCTCGCCGAGGCCGAGGAGATCGCGAAGATCCGCCCGGAGCTCGACGGCAAGGCGGTGATGGACCACCTCGGTCTGCCACCGGGCCGGGAGATCGGCGAAGCGCTCGACTTCCTGCTCGAGATCCGCCTCGAGGAGGGTCCGATCGGCGAGGAGGCGAGCAAGCAGCGACTCGACGAGTGGTGGTCGAGGCGGTCATCGTGACGGCGACCATGTATCCCCAAACGTTCATGTGTCCACAAACGTTCGCACCACGTGCCGCGCGGCCCTAACCTCGCATCGTGATCAGTAGTTCCAACCTCGCGGCGGTCGTGATCGGCCTCGTCGCGGTCGTCACGCTGGTCATGAGCGTCTGGAACTCGCGCCGGCAACGCCGACAGCTGCAAATGCAGCTCGCGGCGGTTCGCTCGGCGGGTGCCGAAGTGAAGCGACTCCTCGACGAACTCCCCGAGGCGGTGCTGCTCGTCGACCGCGACTTCGTGATCCAGTCGACCAACGCCGCGGCGAGCACCCTGTTCGGACTCGACACGGCCGACCTCGTCGGCGGCCACCTGCTCGATCACACCGACGGTGCGGACGAGGTCGCTCTCGACGCGGCGATGCTGGAGGCGTTCGACGGCGAGGCCGATCCGATCCAGATCGAGGTCATCGCCGGTGTCGACCGGCGAGTGGTGGTCGAGGCCTCGTTCCATCTGCCCAAGCCCGACGACGAGTCCGGCGCCGGTGGCGGGCGATTGCTGGTGCGGCTCCGCGACGTGTCCGAGCGCGAGCAGCAGACCCGTGCACTCGACCAGGCCCGCCGCCGGTTCCAGCAGGCGTTCCAATCGGCTCCGACCGGAATGGCGCTGGTCCGTCTCGACGACGGCCGGATCGTCGACGCCAACCAGTCGCTCGGCGAGATGCTGCGTCGCAACGTCAAGGAACTGGTCGGATGCACACTGCGCGAGTTCACGCACCCCGACGACGTCCGCGCCGCACAGCCCCACCGGGCGCGCCTCGAACTGGGCATCGTCGACTCGTTCCGGATCGACCAGCGGTACCGGCGACGCGACGGGGAATTCGTGTGGGCCCGCACGCGGGTGTCGACCACCGAGGACGACGGGGTGATGCTCGCGATCACACACATCGAAGACGTGACCGAGCAGCGCCGGGCCGCCGAGCAACTCCGTTATGCCGCCCGCCACGACGAGTTGACCGCGCTGCCCAACCGGTCGTACCTGATGCACATCCTCCACGATCGGCTCGCCACCGCGGGCATCGACGGTGTCGCCGTGCTGTTCGTCGACCTCGACCAGTTCAAGGTGATCAACGACAGCCTCGGACACGAGGTCGGCGACCTGCTGATCCAGGAGATCGCCGGTCGGCTGCGGTCGGCACTGCGCGACGACGACGTGCTGGCCCGGTTCGGCGGCGACG
>CAXBAZ010000452.1:0-4104 GCA_963973395.1 uncultured Acidimicrobiaceae bacterium | reverse complement strand
AAGCCGTTCGCGGCCAAAGAGCTGTCGGCGCGCATCCGGGCGCTGCTGCGACGGATCCGGCCCTCGTCCACGAGCCACGAGCGGCTGGCGTTCGGTGACCTCGAGCTGATCCCCGAAGAGGGCAAGGTGCTCCGCAACGGCGAAGAGGTCCACCTGACCAAGACCGAGTTCCGGTTGCTGTGCGAGCTGGCCGAGAACCCCGGCAAGGTGTTCAGCCGAGAGGCCCTGCTCGACAAGGTGTGGGGCTACGACTACTTCGGTGACGGTCGGCTCGTCGACGTCCACGTGCGGCGTCTGCGCACGAAGGTCGAGGCGGACGCGGCCAACCCGCGTCACGTCGTCACCGTGCGTGGCCTGGGCTACCGGCTCCAGACGTGACCAGCGCGACCGCAGATCTTCCGGCGGTCGTTCCCGACACCCGCACGTTTCCCGGTCCGCTACCGCGCCGGAAATGGGGCCTGCGGCGCCGCATCCTGCTGATCTTCACGCTCGGCGCCCTGATGCTCTCGATGCTCTTGGCGTTCGTCACCTACGGCCTCGCCCGCTCGAGCGTCGTCCAGCAGCAGGACGAGGCCGCCCGCGAAGTCGCGCGCCGCAACGCCACCAACGCCGCCGACCTCCTGCGCTCCAATCCCGACACCGCCCAGGCGACGATCGAGCGCCTTCGCGACGGGTTGGGCGTCGAGCGGCCGCTCGTGCTGTACAACGGCGCGTGGACGCCGGGACGCCCGTCGTTCGACGAGACGCACCTGCCCGAGGACTTCGTCGACCGCGTCGTCCGCGACGGTGTGCCCTCTCGGATGATCGTCGAGATCGAGGGTTCGCTGTACCTCGCCGTCGGCTACCGGCTGTCGCCGTCGTCGGCGTACTTCGACTACTTCAGCCTCGAAGACGTCAACGCCACGCTGCAGTCGGTGCGACTGTCGCTGATCCTCGGCACGATCATCACGACGGCACTGGGTGTGGTCGCCGGGTCGTTCGCCGCGCGGCGTGCGGTCCGCCCGGTCGGCGTCGCCGCGCAAGCGGCCAAAGCGATCGCCGGCGGCCGGCTCGACACCCGACTCGAACTGACGGAAGACCCCGACCTGAGCGTGCTCGCCAACTCGTTCAACGACATGGCGACGGCGCTCGAGAACCGGATCGACCGCGACGCCCGGTTCGCGTCCGACGTCAGCCACGAGCTCCGGTCACCGTTGATGACGCTGTCGGCGTCGGTCGAGGTGATGGACGCCCGGCGCGACGAGATGCCCGAGCGGGCCCAGGCCGCGCTCGATCTGCTCAAGAGCGACGTCGTGCGCTTCCAGGGCCTCGTCGAAGACCTCCTGGAGATCAGCCGCTTCGACGCGGGGGCGGTCCGACTCCACCTCGAGGAGTTGCTCGTCGCCGAGTTCGTGCGTCAGGCGGTACGGATCAGCAGCGTGCCGGATGCTCCCGTCGACGTGTCCGAGCGGGCCGAGATGGTGCTGATCAACGGCGATCGGCGACGCCTCGCCCGCGTGGTCGCCAACCTGATCGACAACACCCGCGTGCACGGCGACGGCAATCCGGAGGTCTCGATCCGGGTCGTCGACGCTGACGACGAGCCGGTCACGAAGGTGCGGATCGCGGTCGAGGACCATGGGGCGGGGGTGCCGGAGGCCGAGCGCACCCTCATCTTCGAGCGGTTCGCACGCGGCGGAGTGTCCGGTCGACGGGCCGGCAACGACGGCGCCGGGTTGGGGCTGTCGCTCGTCGACGAACACGTGCGGATGCACGGCGGCAGGGTCTGGGTCGAGGATCGCCTCGACGGCGAGACCGGTGCACGGTTCGTGATCGAACTCGACGCGGAGGAGCTGGACGAGTGAGACGCCGGATGCCGCTCCTGGTGACAGCGCTCCTGACGGCCGCGCTCGTTGTGAGCGGATGTGCGTTGAGCCCGGACGCGGGCCCCCGCGACCTGCCCGTCGACGAGCGTGCGCTCGTTCCGACCCAGACCGCAACCGGTGGCGAGGCGGAGGGACCCGACCGCATCTACCTCGGTGCACCCGGCGAAGATCGCCTCCTGAGATCGGTCCCGCGCGACACCTCCACCCGCGAGGACCTGATCGAGATCCTGCTCGCCGGCCCCAACGCGGACGAACTCGAGCAGCAGTACACGACGTTCCTGCCCGCCAACCTCGAACTGCTCGACACGTTCAAGCAGGGCACGATCCTGTTCCTCGACGTCAGCGACGAGCTGACCGAGCTCACCGGCCAGCCGCTCGCCCGCGCACTCGCCCAGATCGTCTACACCGCGACGGAGCTGGACGGTGTCGAGCGCGTGCAGATCACCGTCGACGGGAGTCCTGTGTCGTGGCCGCGGCCGGTCGGGTCCAACACCGCCAGCACCCTGAGCATCTACGACTACCCGAACTTCGCCCAGTCGGCGCAACCCGCCTTCCCTGGCCTCCCCGCCGGAGCCTGACCGGAACGGTCGCCGGAGGGGGTCGGACCCCCTCCGGTCACGCGAAGAAGATCTGGGCGACGTCTTCGAACAGGGAGATGTCGACGGGCCGGGTGCGGCCGACGACCTCGGTCAGTGGGACGTCGATGATCCGGTCGGCACGCAGCGCCACCATGTGACCCCAAGCCTGCCGGTGCACGGCATCGATCGCCGCCACACCGAAGCGGGTGGACAGCACCCGGTCGTACGCGGTCGGCGTGCCGCCGCGCTGGACGTGACCGAGCAGCACGGGCCGGGTCTCGAACCCGGTGCGCTGGCCGATCTCGTGGGCGACCAACTGCCCGATGCCGCCGAGCCGGAGGTGCCCGAACCGGTCGACCTCGCCGTCGGCCATCTCGATCGTGCCGGATTTCGGGGTGGCACCCTCGGCGACCACGACGATCGACGCGAACCTGCCCCGGTGGTGACGTCGGGTGATGCGATCGCAGACTTCCTCGATGTCGAACGGTCGCTCCGGGATCAGCACGACGGTCGCTCCCCCGGCGATGCCAGCGTGGGTCGCGATCCACCCAGAGTGACGACCCATCACCTCGACGACGATCACACGGTCGTGTGATTCGGCGGTGGTGTGCAGCCGGTCGATCGCATCGGTCGCGATCTGCACCGCCGTGTTGAACCCGAACGTCACCTCGGTGCCTTCGATGTCGTTGTCGATCGTCTTGGGCACCCCGATCAGCGGCAGCCCCCGCTCGGTGTGCAGTTTGCAGGCGAGGCTGAGCGATCCGTTGCCGCCGATGACGATCAGGGCGTCGATCCCCATGTCGGACATCGTCGCCTCGACCATGTCGACCCCGTGCTCGTGGTCGTAGGGGCTGCCCCGTCGCGTGCCGAGCACGGTGCCGCCACGCGGCAACATGCCGCGCATCGATTCGACCGTGAGCGGCATCGTGCGGCGCTCCATCACGCCGTCCCACGCGTCCTGGAATCCCACGATCTCGTCGCCGAAGACTCGCTCGCCCTTGCGGACGACGGCGCGCAGGACCGCGTTCAGCCCGGGGCAGTCGCCCCCTCCGGTGAGAACTCCGACACGCACGAGTCCCGATCCTACGCGTCACGCCTCGCGCTGCAACCGCTTCCACGGGCATCGGTCCCCGTGACCGCGTCACTTCGCGCCACCATCGCCGGAGTGGTAGGAAGGGGCGTGGCCTGGGATGCGAACCGACCCGTTCCGTGGCAGCGACTCGTCCGGGAGTGGCTGCTCTACGTCGGCATCATGGCGGTCGTCTTCGTGCTGTTCTTCCGTGACAACGGGCTGATCGGCATCTTCGCCGGTCTGCTGGTCAGCGGGCCGATGTACCTGGCGTTCGGCTATGCACTCGCCAAGCTCGGCTACCAGCGCAAGTCGCTCAAGGAACTCCGCGCCGAACCCAAGCCACCGCGTCGAGGCCGCGGCGGCGACGCGAGCGGCGACGATGCTGCGCCGACGACGCGGGCGAAGCCGGCGCCGACGAAGCGCACGGGCGGGAGCGGCGTGGCCGGGCGCCCCGGCGGCACCCGGCGCAAGCGCCGCTGAGCCCCCTCGGGTACGGTCGGGACCGTGAGCAGTGAGTTCCCGTCGGACACGTGTGTGATCGCCATCGATGCCGGCACCACCGGTGTACGGAGTCGGGCGGTGTTCGTCG
>CAXBAZ010000451.1:0-4134 GCA_963973395.1 uncultured Acidimicrobiaceae bacterium | reverse complement strand
GGCCGAGGTAGCCCGCCTTCAGCATGCGCGTCTCGAGCAGATTGGGTGCGTGGGTGATCGCGTACGGGCTGGTATCGGCGATGATCGAGTCGTTGCTCATGGCGATCAGCTCCCCCCACCGACGACGGCAGGCGTCGGGGTATCGGCCGGTCTGATGTCGAGGTCGTCGTCGGTCGCGTCACCGAGGTACGCGGCGATCACGCCCGAGTCGTAGCGGACCTCCGCCGGCGTGCCGTCGGCGATCTTGCGACCGAAGTCGATGACGACCACCTGATCGCAGACACTCATCACGAAGTTCATGTCGTGCTCGACGACCAGGATCGCCATCCCCCACTCGTCGGCGAGTCGACGGACGACCCGGGCCAGCTCGGCGCTCTCGACGGAGCTCAGACCGGCGGCCGGTTCGTCGAGCAACAGGACGCTCGGATGCATCGCAACGGCACGAGCGATCGCCAGCAGGCGGCGCTTGCCGTACGACAGGTCGCTGACCTCGCGGTGGAGGTCTTCGTCGAGCCGGAATTCCTCGATCGCTCGGACGACCTCGGGCCCGAACTTCGGGATGACCGGCCAGACCAGATCACGCAGGTACGACTTCAGGTCGTTCGGATCGGCCGCGACGCTCAGGTTCTCGAACACCGTCGTGTCGTCGAACAGCTCGAGCGACTGGAAGGAGCGGGCCATCCCGGCCTTCACCCGACCCCCCGGACCCGCCTTCGAGATCTCTTCGTCGCCGATCGTGACCGTTCCCGTCGCACGCGTGAACCCGGTCAGGGCATCGATCAGCGATGTCTTGCCGGCGCCGTTGGGCCCGATCAGGCCGGTGACCCTGCCGGGCTCGAGGGTGAACCCCACGCCGTCCACGGCGGTGACGGACCCGTAGCGGACGGTGAGGTCCTCGACTCGCAACGACTTCGGCGGGACCCGCTGATCGTGGTCGTCATCGACCGGCTCGGAGACGTCCGAGAGTTTGATGAAGTAGGACTCACCGAACTTCTTGGTGCGCTTCATGTAGCGGAACGTCTTGGCCCACTCGGCAGCGACGCCGTCGGGGTTGTAGAGCACGACGAGCAGGATCGCGATGCCGGTGATCAACTGGAGGTAGGCACCGATGCCGCCCCACGTCGACTCGAGGACTTCCTGGTTGAAGCCGGCGGTGGACATCATGGCGCCGACGAACGCGCCGAGCACGTAGCCGACACCGCCGATGAGGCTCAGTCCGACGTAGGTGATCGACGTGAAGTTCGTGAACGACTGGTAGCTGATCGACGTCAGGCGGAAGGCGAGCAGGATGCCGCCGAGGGCAGCGATCGCTGAGCCGAACGCGAACGCGAACAGCTTGGCGGCGACGATGTTGATGCCGAGGGCGGCGGCGGCCCGCTCGTTCGTACGGACGGCCATCAGACGGCGGCCGCTCCTCCCGCGGCGCACGTTCGCCACCACGATCACCGTGAGCACGGCCATTCCGAGGACGAAGATTCCGTATCTCGCCGGGTGCCGGATCGAGCTGATGTCGAACCCGAACAGGCTCGGATTTCCGACCGGCGTGCCCTGCACGCCACCGGTGTAGTCGGCGTTGTTGAACAGCATCAGCTCGATCGCGGTGCCGAGTCCGAGCGTGACGATGGCGAGGTTGATCCCACGTGTGCGCACGGCGGGCAGTGCGAAGACCAGCCCCAGCGGCACGGCGGCGGCGACGCCGGCGACGAGCCCGACCAGGAAGGGGATCTCGTACACCGCCACGAGGCGACCGGCGACCCAGGCACCGAACCCGGCCATCGCGTACTGGGCGAGCGACAACTGACCGGCGTACCCGGTGACGACCACGATCGACAGCAGCACGATCGACGCGCACAACGTCACCGTCAAGGCGTCGATCCACTTCGTGTCCTTGGTGAGCATGAGGAACACGACCGCGCCACACAGGAAGATCGTCCAGTCCCACGACATGCGGCCGTTGCCGATCGAGGGGAGCTTGCGGAGGAACTGATCACGGAGCGGTATCGAGCGGCCTTGGAACACCAGCACCACGATGATCAGGATGAAGGGCAACGACTGGCCGACACCCTGCTGGTCCCAGAAGCGCCCCACGAGCGTCTGGGCCATGCCGAGCAGGTAGCCGGCGAGCGTCGCGATCGGGAACGACCTGAAGTCGGCGACCAGCGCCGCGGCGAGCGCGGCGAGCACCAGACTGGTCATGGCCGTCACCTGGAGTGTGATGACCGGGACGACGAGGATGCCGCCGATGCAGGCGATCGCCGAACCGAGTGACCAGTTCAGAACGGCGATCTTGTTGGGCGACACGCCGACAGCGGCAGCCGAACGCTCACTTTCCGACACCGCCTCGGTCTGGATGCCGAACGGAGAGGACCGGTACAGCAGCCACAGGAGCAGGGCCGAGGCGCAACCGATCGCCAGCAGGATCAGGCGGTCAGCCGTGATGCTCACGTCGCCGTAGAGGGTGACGCGATCGGTCGGCAACTGACTCGGCACCTGCCGCGGCTTCGAGCCGTAGCGGATGACGACACCGGCCTGGACGGTGATGAGCACGCCGAGCGTCGCGAGCAACTGGACGAGGGTGCTGGCTCGCCTGCGCTGCAACGGTCGGAGCACCACCCAGTGGGTCAGCGCACCGAGCGTGGTCGACAGGAGGACGCCCCAGAAGGAGGCGAACAAGAAGTTGTGGCCGTGCTCGTATTGCAACTCGTACTGCAGGAAGACACCTGCAATCGCTGTCGCTCCCAGCGAGAAGTTCAGGACCCCGGTGCCTCGGAAGATGACGATCAAGCCCTGTGACGCGAATGCGTACAGCGCACCGATGCCGCACCCCAGCAGGGCAAACCTGATGACTTCGTTCATGGTTGTCGTGCCCTCCCCGGATGGACGATCCCGGCGACTCCCCCGGCCGGCGACGGCACCTTAACGCACTTTCAGGTGATGATGCAATCGGGGCACCCGATGGTGTAGGTTCACCGTTCGACGGGCGCCGGGGGTGTTCGCAGACCTTTCCAGAGGGGGAGAAAAATGGTTGTGTCCAAGAAATCCATCGCACTCATCGCAGTGCTCGGCTTGGCCGCGTCCGCATGCGGCGGCGACGACGACGTTGCCGAGCCCGCGGACGAGCCGTCCGCCACCGAGGAGGCGTCCGCCACCGTCGACGACACCGACACCGACACCGACACCGACGACAGCTCGGCCGATGCGACCGGGGAAGCGACCGGGGAACCGATCAGGTTGATGACGGTCACGACGCTCAACGCCAACGGCCCGACGTACGAGAACATCTCGATCACGGCGAATCTCGCAGCCGACTACATCAACGACAACGGCGGCATCAACGGTCGGCCGATCGAGGTCACGGTCTGCGACGAGCAGTTCGACGCCGCCGTCGCTGCCTCGTGTGCACGTCAGGCAGTCGAGGAAGGCGCCGTCTCGGTCGTCGGATCGTTCACGTATTTCGCTGAAGCCATCGTGCCGGTGATCGCCGAATCGGACATCACATGGTTCGGTGCGTGCTGTCCGATCTCACCGTCCGAGCTCAGTTCTCCGTATTCGTTCCCGATCGGCAACCAACCGATGTATGCGGTGGGCGAAGTCAAGCGCGCGGTGGAAGACGGTTGCGAGAGCATCAACGCCGTCATCGCCGAGGGTGCCGACGCCATCTTCCGCCCGCCGATGGAGAACGCGATGGCGGCCTACGGCCGGACGTTCGGCAACGTGATCATCACGCCGACGATCGCGCAGGAGTACTCCTCCGAGGTCGCCCAGGCGACCAGCGACGCAGACTGCATCGTGGTCGTCATGTCAGAGACGCCGTTCCTCACGTGGAATACGGCGCTCCAGCAGGCCGACACCACCGTGAAGCAGTACGGCAACCAGGGCAACCTGAACGCCATCTCAGCCGTCGGTGCCGAAGAAGTGACCAACGGCAACATCATCTCGGGCATGTACCCGGACATCTCGACGGCTCCCTGGGACGACTACCGCGCTGCGCTCGACGCCGGCGGCATCGATCAGGAGGCCAACGACTTCAACAGCCTCGGCGGCATGGGCACATGGGCCGCCTACATGGGGTTCGCGCAGATCGCCTCCACGATCGAGGGCGAAATCACGGCTCAGTCGTTCTACGAGGCGGTT
>CAXBAZ010000450.1:0-4136 GCA_963973395.1 uncultured Acidimicrobiaceae bacterium | reverse complement strand
CGGCACGTGGAGCGGCTCGACTCGCCCGATCGTCGACCGGTCGCGAGTTCGGTGCAGCTCGGTGCGGGTCGGGTGGTGGGTGACCAGCACCTCGGCGCCGAGCGGGTCGTCGTCGGGCAGCCCGATCAGGTCGACGACGGCGGTGTCGCTCGCGTCGTACAGCCGCAGCAGTTGTTTGCGACCGGGGATCGGCACCTTGCCCGGATCCTCCGAGATCTTGATCGCCGGCGCCCATTCGCCATCCGTGTGTCGAAGGCCCACGAGCTTGTACACCCCGCCGAGCGACGAATCGCCGTGCGACGTGATCAGACGGGTGCCCACCCCATACGCCAGACGCCGCCGGACGCCGGCGGCGTCCATCCCGATCCGCTCGGCTTCCTCGTCGACCTGTGTGAGGATCTGCCAGACGTTGAGCTCGTCGAGGTCGCTCGACAGCACGATCGACGCCTCGTCGTGGCCGGCTGCGTCGAGTTGGCGCGCGGTCTGCACCGCGAAGTAGGCGAGGTCGCCCGAGTCGAGTCGCACCCCGCCGGGACGGTGCCCGGCGGATCGGAGCTCATCGAACACGGCGATCGCGTTCGGCACCCCAGACCGGAGGGTGTCGACCGTGTCGACCAGCAACACGCAGTCGTCGGGGGCCGAGCGCGCGATCGCCCGGAACGCGTCGAGCTCGGTGCCTCCGTTGGCGAGGTAGGCCTGCACCATGGAGTGGGCGTGAGTGCCCTTCGGAGCGCACCCGAGCGCGATCGACGCCTCGACGTCGCTCGTCCCGGCGCACCCGGCGATCAGCGCACCGCGCACCCCGTCGCTGACTCCGGCGCCCGGCCCGCGTCGCATACCGAACTCGAGCACGGTGCCACCGCGTGCGCTCTGCACCACACGGGCGGCCTTCGTGGCGATCAGGGTCGCGTAGTTGAAGTGGTTGAGCAGCGACGTCTCGATCAGTTGGGCGACGGCGAGCGGACCGGTGACCGACACGATCGGTTCGTGGGGATGGACGACCCGGCCCTCCTCGATCGCGGTGAGTTCGAGCGCAGCGAACCGGTCCGGGGCGGCCAACCAGTCGAGGAACTCGCGACCGAACATCGCCCCGCCGGACGAGTCCCGCAATGCGTCGAGGGCCTCGATCGTGTCGGCGTCGAACCGCAGTTCGCGGAGCCACGCCCGGAACGGACCGAGTCCGGCACTGACGCAGAAACCGGCCTGATGGGTGCCGTAGTCGGGATTGGAACGGAAGAAGTGGTCGAACTGGGCCGACTGTTCGGCGATCCCGTCGCGCACGTACACCTGCGCCATCGCCAGTTCGTAGAGGTCGATGAACAGCGGACCCCTCACCGATCGCCATCGATCGCGGATCGTGTGTGCCGCGGTCAGGTCGACGGTCATCGTGAACCGACGTCCAGCACGGACACGCCGGATGCAGCGAGCTCGGTGCGAACGTCGTCGACGGCTTCTGCGTGGACGGGTCGTGTGGCGTCCCACACCACGCTCGTGGCGAAGCCGTCGGACGCAGCGTCGCGGGCCGTGGCGGAAACACAGACATCGGTGGCCAGGCCGACGACGACCACCGTGGCGACGCCGCGCTGTCGAAGCAGCCCGCCCAGGCCCGTGGGAACGTCCTCGCCGGAGGCGTGGTCACGCATCGTGAACGCCGAGTAGCCGTCCTCACCGCGTGTGCCCTTGCGCACGACCGCGTCGGCGTGACGGTCGAGCGCCGGATAGAGCTCGGCGCCCCAGGTACCACCCACACAGTGGACCGGCCACGTGCCCTCGGGTTCGAAGTGCGGTGTCACGGGCGGGTGCCAGTCCTGCGTGAGCACGATGGTGGCACCGGCGTCCCGGGCGTCCGCCATCAGTTCGTTGATGCGCGGCACGATCTCTTCGCCCTCGTGCACGTACAGCGAGCCGGCGGGATCGGTGAAGTCGTTCTGCACGTCGACCACGACCAGGGCCACGTCCGGCGTGAACTGGATCTCCGTCGGCTGGGGGCGGCCCATGTCCTCGGACCGTATCGCACCGGCCCGAGTCCACGGTGATCGACCCCGGCGGTCACACCCTGGTGATCTCGCGGGTCCGCTCGTGACCACGGCGCACCGAGTGTTCGTCGACGACAGCATCGACCGGTATCTCGTCGGGGCGGGCGACACCGTCGTACGTCCCCGCTACCCGGCGCCGCTCCACCACGAACTCGTGCCGGTGTGATCGGCTCGAGTCCGGCGACCGATCAGCCGTCGACGACGACGAGCTCGCGGTCGTCCGACGTGGTGCGGGCGACGTCCGCGGTGATCCTCACGATCATCAACGCGGTGTCGTCGACGCTGGCGCCGCCCTGCTTCGCCCGGAGCGCCACGTGGATGGCTTCGGCGAGCGCGGCGGGCGGGTCGTCGGCGTGCTCGCCGATCACCGTCGTGAACTCGTCGGCCGTCATTGCCGCCTGACCCGGTGCGTCGGTGACACCGTCGGTGTAGAGCACGAGTGTGTCCCCGACGGCGAGTGTGCGTGAGACCACGTGGATGCGGGGCGGGACCATACCGAGGATCGTGCCCGGGCGACCGACCGGCTCGACGACGCCGCCGCTGGCGAGCAGCAGGGGCGGATGTCCGCCGAGGGCGACCTGGAGGACGACCGAACCGTCGTCGTGCATCGTGATCACCGCGAAGCAGACGGTGCAGTACGTCGAGCTCGTGTGGGCGGCAATGGCGTCGTGCGCCCACCGGAGCACCTCGGCCGGATCGCGGAGGTGACGGGCTGCCGCTCGGATCGTGTGGCGGGTGAGGGCGGTGAGCGCGGCGGCCTCCACACCCTTGCCACACACGTCACCCATCACGAGTCCCCACCGCCGCTCGTCGAGCGGGAACAGGTCGTAGAAGTCGCCACCGATCTCGTTCGACGAGTCTGCCGGCCAGTAGCGCAGCTCGACCTCGGTGCCCTCGGGCACCGGGACGGTGCGCGGGAGCAGGCTGAGCCGGAGCGTCTCGGCGTGGCGCTGTTGTTCGTCGTACAGTCCGCCGATCGTGGTGGCGAGTCGCTCGGCGTTGCGGCGCCGCACGACCAGCATGCGCGCCGTGATCGCCCCGACGATCCCGAACGCGATGCCACCAGCTATCGACAACCACGGCAGCGTGGCCGACAGCCGACTGCCGAGCGTCTCGGTGGTGGTGGACACGAGCGTGATGGAGGCGTCGCCGAACGGCACCGTGGTGACCGCCTCGTCGTCGTCGATCGGCAGGTCGTCGACGGTGGCCAACAGCAGGCTGGCGTCGGCCACGTCGTCGCCGAGGTACAGGGCGTAGTCGAGATCGCCGAAGGGTCCGTCGGACCGACCGGCCCCGGTTGCCTGCTCGGCGAGTTGTGACTCGGCGTACACGACGAAGTCGAGCTCGGGATCTTCGGCGGTCATCACGTTGTACGCGTAGCCGATCCGGCGGCCGCGGGCGACGAGGTCGATCACGGTGAGCGACTCGTTCGACACCGACTGCTCGACGACCTCCCGGTACTCGTCGGGCGAGATCGCGAGCTGGGAAGCGTCGCCGACGGTTGCGAGCACCTCTGCCGTGTCGACGTCGATCAGTACGGCTGCGGCGAACTGCTCACGTTCGATCGACCGGTTGAGCGCGGCTCGGAACGACGGTGGATCGCCGTCGGTGACCTCGGCCAACTCGGCGGCGGCCGCGAGCGGGGTCTGGATGTTGCCGATCGCGTTGGTGAGCAGCGCGCCGGCCTCGTTGGTGCGTTGTTGCAAGAGACGCTGCTCGGTGTCGTCGTGGACCGAGCGTGCAACCAGTGCGAACGCAGCCGCGGTCAGCACGCACAGCATCAGGACCGAGAGCGCGATCGCGTCCGGTCCCGTCATCCGGTGCTCGACCGGACGCGGCACGGTCGCCGTGTCGTCAGAGGAACGTGGTGCGGGTGTGTTCTCGGACATGGTGGTCGACAGAGGTCAGGCGGCGACGGTAGCCGATGGCCGCGTCGGGATTTCGTGAAGCTGTCGTTGTTCCTCATCATTCACCCGATGGGGTGATCGGGGCAAGGTCGTGCGACCGCACGGCCACGAATGTTCGAACCCCAGAACGGGTACGGGACGTTCGAGAGCCAGCCACGTTGGGAGGAATCGTCATGGGCATCGCACGGCTGCC
>CAXBAZ010000449.1:0-4142 GCA_963973395.1 uncultured Acidimicrobiaceae bacterium | reverse complement strand
AGCGAGGAGCGGCGAGACGCTGGGGCGACGCTGCTCGTCATCAGTCACTTCATCGCCGACGAGGAGCGGTTCGACCGGATCTACGACCTGGTCGGCGGTACGACGGTGCAGCGATGACCACGATCACGATCCCTCGGCTGGGTGCACGCTGGATCGTTGAGTACGCCCGCCGGCCTCTAAACGTCGTGCTGCTGATCGTCGTCCCGATCGTGTTCGTCACGTTGTCGGCGGGAGCGCTCGCCGACTTCGCCGACATCCTCGCCGGAGACGGCGCCAGGCCCGGTGAGGTCGAGGCGGCGACCGCTGCCTGGGCGGCCGCCGTGCTGGCCGGCGTAGCTGCGTTCTTCCACGTCTCTGAGTCCCGCGACGCCGACCGTCGACTCGCCGCCGCCGGGATGGGCGCCGCCCGAGTCGTCGCCTCGCGGTTTGTGTCGACGCTCGCCCTGGCCCTGGCGGCGTCCGCCGGCGCGCTGCTCGCGTTGGGCGTCCGGACCGACGTCGCAACCTCGTCGCGCGTCGTCGGTGCGACCGTGCTCAGCGCCGTGATCTACACCGGTCTGGGTGGGTTGGTCGGGGCGTTCGTCCGATCGGAGATGAACGGTTCGCTGGTCATCGTGTTCGCTTGGATCTTCGACGTGTTCTTCGGGCCGGCGATGGGTGGCACCAACGCCTGGCTGCGGGTGTTCCCGCTGCACTATCCGACCCTGGTCATCTCCGGCGTCGTCTCGGGGCACGGCGGCCCGCTCGGGGACCTCGGCATCTCCATCGGATGGGGCGTCGTCAGCCTGACCGTCGCGGCAATGGCGCTCATCACGACCACGGGGAGCCGACGACGACGCCACCTTCTCACGTTGCATCGCCCTCGCCCGCATCGATTCGCAGCCGCCTTCGCCGCGGCCGCCCGTCAGTTGCGGCGCATGCCGGTGCTGTGGCTGCTCGTCGTCGGCCTCCCGATGGCGTTCATCTCGGCGTCGATCGCCGTCACGCCCGACGACTTGACGCCGGTCGAGCTCGCCGAGCAGGGCCGGCGTTCGTTGTCGCTCCAGTCGATGGCCGACGTCCACGGCGCCGTGATGGTGCCGATCACGATCGGCTTCCTGGCCTCGCTGGCAGGGCTGTTCGTCGTCCTCGACGCAGCGCAAGCAGATCGCCGCCTCGCGCTCGCCGGGTACCGCCCCGGGGAGATCCTCATCGTCCGCATGGCGACCATTGCGGCCGCCACGCTGATCGCGACGGTGGTCGGTCTCGCCGTCACCAGCGTCAGCTTCGATGCCGTCAACTGGTGGATGTTCGGAGTCGCGAACCTGATCGTCGGATTGACCTACGCCACGATCGGTGTGCTCGTCGGCCCGATCTTCGGGCGCCTCGGCGGCCTGTACCTCCTGCTCGCCCTGCCGTTCATCGACATCGGTCTCGCTCAGAACGCGATGTTCGACGCCGCACCACCATCCTGGGGCCGGTACCTTCCCGCCCACGGCGCGATGCGTGTGCTGATCGATGCCGCCTTCACGCCCGGGTTCGACGAGGCCGGCGCCCTCGCGCTCGCCCTTGCGTGGCTGATCGCGCTCGGTGGGATGACAGCCCTATTGTTCCGCAAGGTGGTGACCCCGTGACGCGCCGGCCGACCGCGGAGCGGTGAGCTGTGCAATGCACGTTGTGGGGTGCGACAGCGGGAGCCGATGGTCGCCGTGCTCGAGCAGCTCGATCCATGCTGTGGGCGACGACTGGATCAATCGTGCGGTGAAGGCCTGATCGCCGACGCGATCGCAGGCACCCCACACGAAGCCGACCTCGACGTCGTTGCGTGCGGCCTCCGCCACGAGTCGCTTCCAGTCGACATCGAGCGCAAACTGTCGAACTGCAGCGCTGTAGGCCGGCCAGGTGTGCCGCGGCACCGACCGTGCGACGGCGACCGGAACGCGAGGATCGGCGACGACGCTCAACCATCCAGCGGCTGTCCGGTGTCGACAACTGAGCGCGCACGCCCACGAAGCCCACTCTGTGTCGAGCGCGAACAGCCGCGCCATCGGACTTCCGGCGACCCGCCGACGAGCCTGCTCGGGTGACGAATAGATCGGCGCACCCCATCCGATGATCCGGACCACACGGTCGGGGTGCCGGGCCGCCCAATGCAGCGCAACCGCTACACCCATCGAATGTGCACCCAGCGTCCAGCGACTCGACTCGAATAGACCCGTTCGGACCGCCAACTCGTCGAGCGCGTCCAGGTGTGCGTCGACGTCGAACGAGAAACGCTCCTCGTCGATCGAACGTCCGAACCCCAGCAGATCGGGCACGACCAGTCGGTGCGTCGCGCCGAGGCGATCGAACGCGGCGCCGAACACGTCACCCGTCGAGATCAGGCCGTGCAGGAGCACCACCGCGTCGATGCTCTCCCCGAGCGATCGGGCCCACAACGGCCCACATGGTCGAGGTTCGACGGGTGACGGTGCCCAGTCCAGCGAACGCATCGAACGCCAGTGCGCGGCGGACCACAGCGCCGCACCCGCGGCTCCCGCAGCGGCGCACCCGCCGACGCGGGCGTGCGGCGCCAACGTCGGTCGGTGGCCGCCCACCGCCGGTTGGTAGGGGCCTTGGGCTCTGGTGCGCCAGCTCGAAGCGCGCGAACCTGGAAGAAACGACATCATGTCGTAGTCGATTCTAGGACGAAGGGAGTGTGCCCGATGAGCAACCTGTACACCGTGTTGGCCGTCGCAAACGACGATCGCTGGGATCACATGGACGGTTGGGGCGGAGGTTGGATGTGGCTGTGGGGCATCGCGATGATGGCCCTGTTCGTCGTCCTCATCGTCTGGCTCGTTCGCGCCGCGACCGGCGGGCAGGGAGCCTCGGGACCTCCTCCGAGTCATCCCACCGACCGTGCCCGAGAGATCCTCGCCGAGCGCTACGCGCGAGGTGAGCTGACCACCGAGGAATACCAGGAACGGGCCGAGCGATTGCGTTGACCAGCGGGGCGGCGTGCTCGATCCGGGTATTTCATGGATCGGTGTGCCACAGCACTGTGAGCCGGTCGGGCGTACTGCGACGACAGATCCTCACCGAATCTTCCCTCCAGGGCGCTCGCGTCTCAGCACTGCGAAGGTGACTCGGCGAGCCACGACGGGGACATCGCCCGTCGCGTCGACGCGGACCAATCGACCGGTCGGCTCGTACCACTCCAGTACGGCGCGGCCATCCCGCTCCCAGGCCCGCAGGCGGTGCGCGACAACGTCGGGGGAGTCGTCGGCGCGGCCCCGTCGCACGAGCCGCTCTCGGAGTTCGGCAATGGGCACGTCGAGCGCGACGACGCAGTCAGCCGGAGCGCACAAGATGTCGAGCCACTCATCGAGCACCTCGGCCTGTGCGACCGTGCGGGGTGCTCCGTCGAGGACCCACCCTCCTGACCTGGTTGCCGCCGCCAGCGGATCCTCGAGGACCTCGACTACGTCGGCCATGTTCGCGAGCTCCCCCGCGCCGACCTTGGCTGCAACGCGGACACCGAGTGGAGATTGTGCGGCCACCTCCCGCCGGAGGGCTGCGCCGACGGACACATGGGTAGCCGAGAGGCGGTCTGCGAGCAGCCGCGCGTGCGTACTCTTCCCGGAGCCGGGTGGCCCCAGCAGAATCACCCGCAAATTCGTCACAGCTGGAACTCCGTCGTGTCGCCGGCGCGTACGTGGTGGAGTTGGTCGCCGACGCGGACCTCGATGCCGCTGGCGGTGTCTCTTCGGAGACGCTGCGTCGATTCCGGCGGTGATCGAGGGACACGTGCACGAGGCGCCGGCGGCGACATCGCCGAGGAGCGGCACGAAAGTGGTGGCTGCAGACCCGGGCTCATGACAGGCCTTTCGCTAGGTCGCGGGTGTCTCGGTGGGTTCCTCGGAGCCCTTGAAGCCAACTTCGGCGAACCGGGCGTGTGCAGCCCGCACTGCGGTGATGCCCGGGTGTGCGATGTCCCCATCGGTGACGTGCTCGATCGGCTTCGTTGTCGCGGGGAGGAATGAGTTGGTGATGCCGAGCGACTTGTCGGTCTTTTCGATCGAGGCCGTTGCGTCGGGCTCGATCCCGGTGAGCGCCCGGATGCAGTCCACTGTCTCGGGCACGACGATCGCTTCGTTGTGGACTTGGAAGGTCAGGTAGAC
>CAXBAZ010000448.1:0-4146 GCA_963973395.1 uncultured Acidimicrobiaceae bacterium | reverse complement strand
ACCGGAGGCACGGGAGCGCCTGACACCGATGATGCCGAACACGAGCGCGAGCACGGCGAGGATCGCGCCGAACAGCACGATGAACGGGATCCAGGCGATCGCCAGACCGATCGAACCCATGACCACCGCGGCCGTCGCCATCCCGTTCCTGGCCCTGGCGGCGCCGGACGTGTGGCCCGGGCCGGTGCCGAACGGGTCGACGTACCGCTGACCACCCGTGCTGACGTCGGAGGTCCACGTCGTCCCGTTGAAGTACCGGTGGTCGTACCGGTCGAGGGGGTCGGGAAACCAGCCGGACGGTGTCGAGGTCGGGTCGGGCACCACGCGAGAGTACCGTCGCGGCCGTGGAGATCGTGCTGATCCGTCATGGCCAACCGGAGTGGGTGAAGGACGGCCTCAACGTCGTCGACCCCCCGCTCACCGATCTGGGCCACGAGCAGGCCGAGCGGATGGCCGACGCGCTCGCCGGCGAGACGTTCGACGAGGTGCTCGTCTCGCCGTTGCGGCGTGCCCGGCAGACCGCCGCGCCACTGTTCGAGCGGCTCGGTCGCGCGGAGCAGATCGAGCCGTGGTTGGAGGAGATCCGTGACCCCGGCTGGCACGGCACACCCGCAGAGAAGGCGCAGCAGGCGTACGCCGAGTTGAACGGGCGCACCGTCGGCGCGCGCTGGCTCGGGCTCGCCGGCGGCGAGTCGATCAGGGAGTTCACCGACCGGATCCATGTCGGCGCGACCGAGTTCCTGCGGCGGCGCGGCATCGTGCGGATCGAACACGAGCTCCCGATCTGGTCGGCGGGTGATGCCGGCAAGCGGATCGCGCTCGTCGCCCACGCCGGCACCAATTCGATCACGATCGGCCACATGCTCGGTCTCGACCCGACGCCGTGGGAGTGGGACCGGTTCGTGCTCGGACATGCCTCGATCAGCCGGGTCGAGGCGTTGCCGGTCAAGGACGGCTGGACGTTCAGCCTGACTGCGCTGTCGAACGCCGAACACATCCCGGCCGATCGTCGCAGCCGCTGACGGCGGGCACTGAGTCGTTCGGTACCGTTCGGTATGGCTGACGACGCATCCGACCGGCTCCGGCAGTACTCGTTCCAGGTGTACTCGAAGCTCGAGGGCGCGTTCACGGCGGGCATGATCCACCTCGGCGACCGCCTCGGTCTGTACCGGGAGCTGGCGGGCGCCGACGGGCCGCTGACCAGCGGCGAACTGGCCGGACGTACCGGCTTGCACGAACGATGGGTGCGCGAGTGGCTGCACAACCAGGCGGCCGCACACCTGCTCGAGCTGACGGCCGGCAGCGACGGCGACGACCGGTTCGGGATGTCCGGCGAGGCGCGGGCCGTGCTCGCGTCGCCGAACCATCCGGCGTTCGGGATGGGGATGTTCCACCGGTTGCCGCAGACGATGCAGGCGCTCGAGTCGATGCCGACCAGTTTCCGGACCGGGGTGGGTCACGACTACGACAGCCATGGTCCAGAGGGGGCGGTGGGGATCGAACGCAGCTTCGAGCCGTGGAACCGCCACAACCTGCTCCGCAAGGTGCTCCCGGCGATGGACGGTGTCGTCGAGCGCCTCGGAGCGGGCGCCCGCGTCGCCGACGTCGGCTGCGGCGCCGGGGGAGCGGGCGAAGCTGGCCGAGTCCGGCCTGACGAACGCCCGGTTCGCCGACCCGCGCGACGAGCCGCTGCCCGGCGACGCGTCGCTCGACCTGGTGACCACCTTCGACTGCATCCACGACATGGCCCATCCGACACCGGTGATCGCCGCGATCCGGGGCGCCCTGCGCGACGACGGTTCTTGGCTGCTCGTCGACATCCGCGCCGCCGAGACCTTGGCCGAGAACATCGAGCTCAACCCGATGGCACCGCTGCTGTACGGCGTGAGCGTGTTGGCATGCATGTCGTCGGCGTTGTCCGAACCGGACGGGGAGGGGCTCGGCACGCTGGGGCTCCCGGCGTCACGGGCGCAGGCGATGACGAGCGCCGCCGGGTTCACCCGCTTCGACACACTCGACGTACCACACCCGATGAACGCCTTCTACGAGGTTCGCCCGTAAGTCGGGTCGATTCGCCTCGTAGCCTGATCGACGCATGCAGATCTCGCCGCATCGCTACCGCCAGGTCACGATCGTCGCGCTGGTCGCGCTGTCGATCATCATCGTCACCGGGGCGGCCGTGCGCCTCACCAACAGCGGTCTGGGATGCGACGACTGGCCGAACTGCTCCAGCGAACGATTCGTCGACGTCTCGTCGAAACACGCCGCGATCGAGCAGATCAACCGCCTGTTCACCGGCGTCGTCGGCTTCGCCGCGATCGCCGCGGTGCTGGGCGCCTTCGTCCGCACGCCACGCCGCCGCGACCTGACCACGCTGTCGCTCCTGGTCGCCGGAGGTGTCGTCGCCAACGCAGTGCTCGGCGGCATCTCGGTGCTGGTCGATCTGCACCCGCTGGCGGTCCAGGGCCATCTGCTGCTGTCGATGGCACTGATCGTCGTCGGCACGATGCTCGTCCGGCGGGCCGGTGAGCCCGACGGTGTCGAACGGGTTCGTGCGGTCTCCGAGCCCGCCCAGCGGTTGACCTGGATACTGTTCGCGCTGACGTGGGTCGCGCTGTTCACCGGCACCCTGGTCACCGGCGCGGGCCCGCACGCCGGCGACGAGAACGCCGAGCGTCTCGACCTCGACATACCGTCGGTCGCGCGGGTGCACGGCGCGACGGTGATCGCCACGATCGTCGTCGCGCTGATGATCGCCTGGCGTATCCGGCGTCGGGAAGCGGGCGACGCCACGCTCGCGCCGGCGATCTCGACGTGGCTGTTCGTCGGCATCCTCCAAGCAGCGGTCGGATACGTTCAGTACCTGAACGACGTGCCGGCACTCCTGGTGGGTATTCACGTCGGGGGAGCGACGGCCGTGGTGTGGGCATCGACGCAGGTCGTGCTCGACACCACGCGGCCACAGGTCGCCACGGTCGCTTCGACCCTCGACGACACGGTTCCCGAGCGAGAGTTCAGCCACCGCGCGCCAGCCGACTAGAGTCCCTGCGCAATGCGAGCTCGATCGGCCATGCCGGAACTCAGACGCTCGATCGGGCGAACGACGAGCCTGATCGTCGCTGCGCTGCTCGTCGCACTCGGAGTGCTGGGTCTGACGACGCCCGCGCACGCCCAGGACGACGGTGGCGAGGGAACGACCGAGGAGGTCACGGGCGAGGAGGCCACGGGCGAGGAATCGGCGGGCACCGAGGTGACCGGCACGCTGCGGACCCGCGACGAAGAGGGGGAGTTCGTGTTCCTCGAGGGCGTCGAGTTCGTGGTGAGCGATGCCGACGGCAACGAGGTGGGCATCGGGGTCACCGATGCGGACGGCAACTGGAGCGTCGGGCTGCCCGGTGCCGGCGCGTACTCGACACTCCTCGTCGTCGAGACGCTCCCGGAGGGCAACTCGCTGCGAAACCCCGACAACAATCCGCTGTCGTTCACGGTCAACGAGGGCGACAGTCGCCCGAACCTGTTCCCGCTCGGCGAGGCACGGGCCAGTACCGACTCGTCGATCCAGGCGGTCCAGCTGTTCGTCGACGGCATCAAGCTCGGCCTCATCATCGCCATGTGCTCGATCGGGCTCTCGCTGATCTACGGAACGACCGCACTCGTCAACTTCGCCCACGGCGAGATGGTCACGTTCGGGGCGATGTCGGCCTACCTCTTCCACGCCAGCGGCGCGCTGGGATTCGAGACGTCGCTGATCCTCGCCGGGCTGCTCGCGGTCCTCATGTCCGCCGTCGCAGGTGGACTGTTCAACGGGTTCGTCTGGCGACCGCTGCGCAACAAGGGCGCGAGCCTCATCTCGGCGCTCGTCGTGTCGATCGGTTTCTCGATCTTCTTCCGCTACGTGATGCTCTACATCTTCGGCGGGCGCGACAACTTCTACCGCGACTACCGGATCCAGGAGAAGTGGGACCTCGGGTGGTTCACGCTCGCTCCGAAGGACGCCTTCATCATCGTCTTCTCGACCCTCGTGCTGATCGGTGTCGGCGTCGGGCTGGAGAAGACCCGCGCGGGCAAGGCGATGCGGGCCGTCGCCGACAACCGTGACCTGGCCGAATCGTCCGGCATCGACGTCGAGAAGGTGATCAGCTGGGT
>CAXBAZ010000447.1:0-4146 GCA_963973395.1 uncultured Acidimicrobiaceae bacterium | reverse complement strand
GATGGCGACGGCATCGGTGCCACGATCGCCGATGTCATCGTGTCGACCGGGCCGGGTGATCAGGGTCCGATCTCGTCCGCGACGCAGACGCCGGGCTATCCGCTCAACGTGTTCGACTGGAACCTCGTGCTCTACGGCGTGCTGATCATCGTCTTCCTGATCTTCGAACCGCTCGGTCTGTACGGCATCTGGCTGAAGATCCGCAACTACTGGAAGCGGTGGCCGTTCAGTTACTGAATCGTGACGTTCGGCCGACCGACCGGACGTCGACCTCCCACATGGGGCACCATGGGGGCGGGGGACAACAGATGTGAGGTGGCGATTCCGTCATCTCCCAACCCAATACACAGGGGGAAATCATGAGAAAAGTGACCAAGGGGTTCGCCCCGCTGGTGGCGCTCGCACTCGTTGCCGCGGCATGCGGCGGTGACGACGACGACGCGGGCGAGGGCACCGCCGAACCGCCCAGCGAAGAAACTGCCGAAGAGACCGCCGAGCCCACCGAAGAGCCCACCGAGGACACGGCCGAGCCGACCGAAGAGCCCACCGAGGACACGGCCGAGCCCACGGAGGACACGGGTGCGCAGGAGCCGGCCGAGGACATCGCCTTCGACTACGGCGTCACCGAGGACACGATCCGGATCGGCCTGAACGCCGACCTGTCGGGCGCGTTCGCCCCGCTGGTCACCCAGATCGTCGACGGTCAGGAGGCCTACTGGGAGATCGTGAACGAGAACGGTGGCATCGCCGGCAAACAGGTCGAGCTCGTCGTGATCGACAACGCCTACGACGTGCCGACCCACCTCGAGAACTACGCGGAGATGGCCGACGAAGGCGACGAGGGCGTCATCATGTTCAGCCAGTCGACCGGGTCGCCGCACACGGCGGCGACGATGGACGCGCTGATCGAGGACAACCTGCTCGCGATCCCGCTCTCGTGGTACTCCGGCTTCGCAGTGCCCGGCCCGGGAGACAACGTGATGGAGCTCTACACGAGCTACTGCCTCGAGTCGATGAACGGCGTCGAGTTCCTCGCCGGTGAGAACGGCGCGCAGACCCTCGGGATCGTCTCGTTCCCGGGTGAGTACGGCCAGGACGGCGCCGCCGGCGCCCGGATCGCGGCCGAAGCACTCGGTCTCGAGATCGTGTACGACGGCGAAGGTGCAGTCGTGCCAGGTGCCGACCAGACCCCGGTCATCACCGAGCTGGTCGCCGCCGACCCCGACATGGTGTGGGCCACCACGAACCCGACGACGCTGGCCGAGATCTTCGGTGGTGCGTACGCACAGGGTCTCCGGGCGATCTGGTCCGGCAACTCGCCCACGTACAACTACCAGTTGCTCGCAACCGATCTCGGTCCTGCGCTCGACGAGTTGTACCACCACTCGACGTACACCGCACTCTGGGACGCGATCGACACACCAGGTATGACCGAGATGATCGAGGGCATGCGGGCCAAGCGCCCCGAAGCCCCGCTCTCCGACGTCTACATCGTGTCCTGGACCGAGGGCTACGCCACGCAGGCCGTGCTCGAGCAGGCGGCGGCGAACGGTGACATGACCCGGGCGGGTGTCGTCGCGGCCTTCAACGAGGTCGAGGTCGACATGAAGGGCCTCGCACCCGACCAGCGGTGGTTCGGCGAGCCGAACGACTACATCGTGCGCGAGTCGTACATCTACGACGTGGTCCTCGACGACTTCAGTGCCGGCGCCACCGTCTCCGACGAGGACGCCGGTACCGGCTTCGCGCTCGAGGCCGGTCCGTACGTCGGCGAGGTCGCCGGCAACTACGACTTCCAGGAAGCCTGCTTCTCCGGCTGATCGGATTTCCGAACACCTGAGTGACCGTCGGGGCGGGGCTGCGGCTCCGCCCCGACGGGCCGCTCGAACCGAACACCCATCGCCGACCCATCCACCGCCTATCCACACGGACGGAGCAGCCAGTGCTCGAACTCGCCAACGTCGAAGTCGTCTACAACGACGTGATCCTGGTCCTGCGGGGCCTGTCGATCGAAGTGCCCGACGGTCAGATCGTCGCGCTGCTCGGTGCGAACGGCGCCGGCAAGACCACGACGCTGCGGGCCATCTCCGGGTTGCTCGACAACCACAACGGCGAGATCACCAAGGGCACGGTCACCTACAACGGTGAGGTGCTCAACAACAAGAAGCCGTCCGACATCGTGCAATCGGGCCTCACCCAGGTGATGGAGGGCCGCCGCGTCTTCGCCGAACTCACCGTCGACGAGAACCTGATCTGCGGCGGCATCACCATCAAGGACAAGGCCCAGAACGAGGCGGCCTACGAACGGGTCATGGACCTGTTCCCGCGCATCGCCGAGCGCCGCAAGCAGGTCGCCGGCTACCTGTCGGGTGGCGAACAGCAGATGCTCGCCATCGGGCGCGCCCTGATGGCCAGCCCGAAGCTGCTCGTGCTCGACGAGCCGTCGCTCGGCCTGGCCCCCAAGCTGATCGAACAGATCCGCGACATCATCGTCGACATCAACGCCCAGGGAACCAGCGTGCTGCTGATCGAGCAGAACGCGATGATGGCGCTGTCGATCGCGAATTACGGCTACATCATGGAGACCGGCAAGATCGTGATGGACGGCGACGGCAAGAAGCTCCTCGCCGATGACGACGTCAAGGAGTTCTACCTCGGCCTGCACGGTGACGAGGGTGAGAAGAAGTCGTTCAAGGACGTCAAGCACTACCGCCGCAGGAAGCGGTGGGCATCGTGAGCGGCCTCGAGTTCGTGGCGGTGCCACAGGAGAAGGAGTGCTCTCATGACGGATGACATCTCGGTCTCGGACATTCCGACCAGATCGGCGGACGTACCACCCGGGACCCCGCTGCTCGAAGCGAGTGACATCACGTTGCGGTTCGGTGGGGTCACGGCGATCGACGGAGTGTCGTTCGACGTGCAGCCCGACGAACTGTTCGCCATCATCGGGCCCAACGGCGCCGGCAAGACGTCGATCTTCAACACGATCAGTCAGGTGTACCGTCCGCAGGAAGGCACGATCACCTTCGAGGGTGAGTCGATCATGGGCACCCGGCCCGACAAGGTCGCCGAGCTCGGTATCGCCCGCACGTTCCAGAACATCGAGTTGTTCCCGCAGATGAACGTGATCGACAACCTGCTCACCGGTCGTCACATCCGGATGAGCGGCAACGTCTTCCAGGGTGCGATCTGGTGGGGCAAGGCGAAACACGAAGAGATCGAGAACCGTCGGAAGGTCGAGGACATCATCGACTTCCTCGAGATCGAGCAGTGGCGCAAGCATCCCGTGGCGCTGCTGCCCTACGGCTTCCAGAAGCGCGTCGAGCTCGGCCGGGCGTTGGCGATGGAACCGAAACTGCTGCTGCTCGACGAGCCCGTGGCCGGCATGAACCTCGAAGAGACCGAGGACATGGCGCGGTTCATCCTCGACATCAAACGTGAGCTGAACATCCCGATGATCATGGTCGAGCACGACATGGGCCTCGTGATGGACATCGCCGACCGGGTGATGGTGCTCGACTTCGGGCAGCGGATCGCGCTCGGCACCCCCGAGGAGGTGCAGGCGAACCCTGCGGTGATCTCTGCCTACCTCGGCTCCGAATTCGCCTGATCTGAGCGGCGCCGAGGCGGCCGATGGCTGCGTTGCGCCTCGCCGCTCGTTGCCCGAAGGCAACTCGGGCTCATCGCGCCTTGCCCTCGACCACCTCGATCACCGCTCAGAAGATCAATTTCTGCGTCGTTGGTTCGGATGTGTCTTGCGATGGGCCCGTCCCTTGCGGCGGCGATCGCTGCGTTGCGCCTCGCCGCTCGTTGCCCGAAGGCAACTCGGGCTCATCGCGCCTTGCGCTCACCACACCCGATCCGCAATCAGCGAGCTGATGCCTCCGTGATCCCGGGTGGGTCGTGCGAGGGGCTCATCGCGCCTTGCCCTCGGCCACCTCGATCACCGCTCAGAAGATCAGTTTCTGCGTCGTTGGTTCGGGATGTGTCGTGCGAGGGGCTCGGCCGGAGGGGGTCTGACCCCATCCGGTCAGGTGACGGGGCGGCCGAGCTTTCTGGTGCGGCCTCGGAAGAGGGCGACGACGGTCTCGTCGTCCTCAGGCGTGTCCTGGGCCGACACGGTGACGTCCCACACCGCCGATCGGC
>CAXBAZ010000446.1:0-4152 GCA_963973395.1 uncultured Acidimicrobiaceae bacterium | reverse complement strand
AGTCCGTCGGCATGCGCCCGGGCGACCCGCTCGAGCCCCTCCGGCACCCGCGCCGACACGGCGTAGACCCGTGCCCGGGCGGCGCTGGGCGGCGCGGTCGCGGGCGCATCGGCCGGCGGGGTCGGCGCCTCCTCGAGCACCATGTGGACGTTCGTGCCGCTGAACCCGAACGAGCTCACTCCACCGATGCGGCGCTGACCTGCTCCGACCTCCCACGTCGCGGGCCCCGTGATCGCTTCGACGGCGATGTCACGCCACGGGATGTACGGGTTGGGCTCGGTGAGGTGGAGGTGGGCCGGCAGCTGACCGCGCTCGAGCGCGAGTGCGAGCTTGCACAACCCGGCGATGCCCGCCGCCCCTTCGAGGTGCCCGATGTTCGTCTTGACGGACTGCACCAGCAGGGGCCGGTCGACCGCTCGATTCGAGCCGAAGACGGTCTGGAGCGCGCTGATCTCGATGGGGTCGCCGAGCGTCGTGCCCGTACCGTGACACTCGACGAAGCCGACCTCCGTCGGCGCCACTCCTCCGTCGGCCAGCGCCGCACGGATCACCTGCTCCTGGGCACCGGCATTGGGTGCGGTCAGGCCGTTGCTGCGACCGTCCTGGTTGCTGGCGGTGCCCCGGATGCTGGCGATGATCCGGTCACCGTCGGCGACGGCGTCGGAGAGCCGCTTGAGCACGACGAAGGCGCACCCCTCACTCCGGACATATCCGTCCGCGGCGGCGTCGAACGTCTTGCAGCGACCCTCGAACGACATCATGCGCGCCTGGGAGGTCATCACGTGTGCGTCGGGCGACAGCATCAGGTTGACCCCGCCCGCCAGCGCGACGTCGGACTCGCGCGTGCGCAGCGACTGGCACGCGAGATGGGTCGACACGAGCGACGACGAGCAGGCGGTGTCCACGGACACGGCAGGCCCGCGGAGATCGAGCGTGTAGGCGAGCCGACCGGCGGCGATGCTGTGCGCGATCCCGGACGCGAAGTAGGCGTCGACGTCGTCCATCACCCCGCCCCGCAGCGCCAATCCCGAGTAGTCGGTCCCGATCACGCCGACGAACACACCCGTGCGCGTGCCGGCGAGATCGGACACCGGGATGCCGGCGTCCTCGATCGCCTCCCACGCGACCTCGAGCAGGATCCGCTGCTGTGGATCCATCGACACCGCCTCGCGTGGCGAGATGCCGAAGAAGGGTGCGTCGAACCGGTCGACATCGTCGATGAACCCACCCCAGCGCGTGTAGCTCTTGGCGCGCACGTCGGGATCCGGGTCGAACATCGCATCGACGTCCCACCGGTCGGCAGGGATCTCGGTGATGCCGTCGCGACCGGAGACGAGCAGCTCCCAGAATTCGTGCGGACCATCGGCACCGCCCGGAAAGCGGATACCCATCCCGACGATCGCGATCGGTTCGTGCTGACGACGCTCGCTCGCGGCGAGCTTGGCCTCCATCTCGTCGAGCGCGACGAGCGATCGTTGCAGGAGCTCGGCGTGGTCCAGCGGCTCGCTCACGGGTCGGACCGTCCTGCCAGTCGATCGAGACGCGCCGCCAACGCGGTCGCGACCTCGTCCGTGCTCAGCGGCGCCGCCGACGTGCCGGCCGTCGGTGCGCCGGCACTCGCAGCGCCGTCCGGCGACGTCGGGTCGGACGCGCCGGACTCGACCGAGTCCGCGCCCGTGTCTCCGGGCTGCGCCGCTCCGTCGTCGAGGACGGTGGCGAGCAGGTGGTCGGTCAGCGCCGCCACGCTCGAGTGCTCGAACAGCAGCGTCGCCGGCAGGTCACGGTCGACGGACTGGCCGAGGAGGTTGCGCAGCTCGACAGCCATCAACGAGTCGAGTCCCATGTCGTGCAGCGGCTGCTCGATCTCGATCTCGGACGGGTCGTCGACCTCGAGGACCCGTGCGGCCAGCTCCGCGACGACGGCACGTACGGCGAGGCGACGCCGACGCCCGGAGACGGCGAGCAGCTCGTCCCGTCGTGATCGCTCGGCCGGTCCGTCGGCCGCGGTCGGTTCGGGCGCGGAGCGCCCGGATCGCGCCGAACGCTCACGCAGCTCGGGAAGGAGCGTCCGGTAGAGCGGAGGCTCCGTACCCAGCGGGAAGCGGTCGAGCAGATCGCTCCAGTCGGGCGAGTGGACCACGATCTGAGGCGGATCGATCGGACCGTCGACGCTGCGCCCGACGAGGCCCGCAACCACGTGATCGAGGACGGCGAGCCCGTCGTGCACACCGAACGAACCGGGAGCGGCGTCGATGCCACGGTCGGCCGCGGCACCGACGCCCGTCCACGTGCCCCAATCGATGCTCACCGCGCGCACGCCGTCCGCCCGCAGCCGGTGAGCGAGCGCGTCGAGGTAGGCGTTGGCGGCCGCGTGGTTCGCTTGACCGGCCGATCCGCCGACGCCAGCGCCGGACGCGAACAGCACGAGGAAGTCGAGCCCGGTCACGTCCACGTGGCGCAGGATCGACCGCGTGCCAAACACCTTCGGGCCGTACACCGCGGCGAAGTGCTCCCAATCCTGGCGGAGCAGGGCCGCGTCGTGCAGCGTGCCGGCGTTGTGGATGACACCGCGCAGCGGGCCCATCGCAGCGGCCGTGGCGACGACACGGCCGATGTCGTCGTCGTTCGACGCATCCGCCTGCTCGACCTCGACCAGCACCCCGTCGCCTCGCCATCGTTCGATGCGTGACGTCGCCTCGCCACCGGGTTCGGCGCGGCCGAACAGGACGAGCTTGCGGGCACCGCGGCCGATGAGCCAGTCCGCCACCAGGAGCCCGATCCCGCGCAGTCCGCCGCTCACGAGGTAGCTCCCGTCGGGATCGATCGCCACCGTCGGACGCGTCGGAGCCGCGAGCGTGGCGAGGCGTCGGACGAGGCGCGCATCTCCTCGGTACGCGATCTGGGGCTCGTCGGGGTCAGGGTCGGCGAGCTCGTCGAGCACCAGTTGCGCACCGTCCGCAGCGGAGACGTCGTCGAGGTCGACGCGTCGGCAGGCCAGCTCGGGGTGCTCGAGGTCGACGACGTGTCCGACACCCCACGCCGTGGCGGCGTCGGGATCGACGGGCGGACGGTCGATGATGCCCTGGGCGCTCCGCGTCACGATCCACAGCGGGCACGCCGTCGGAGCCGCGAGCATCGCGTGGATGGTCGCCAGCATGGTGTTGGTCCGCGCCTCGTGGAGCGAACGGTCGGCCAGGGGACCGTTGCCGGCCGCCGAGCCGGGCGCGTCGAGCACGACGACCACACCGGTGGGATCGTCGAGTGCGGTGGCGACCGCGGGCACCGTCGCGCCGGTCGCACGGGTCACTCGGCCGCCACGCCTGGTCGCCTCGGCGGCGATCGCGTCGCTCAGATCACCGGTTCCGACGAGCAGCCACACCGGGGGCTCGGTGGCGACGGACTTGTGCTCCGACGGCGGGGCCGATGCGAGCACCACCGCCTCGCGGCGCAGCGTCGGCTCCCGCGCTTCGCTGGGCGAGACGGCCGCCGCTGCGAACCCGACGTCGACGAGCAGGTCTCGCCATCCGTCACGGGTCAGCAATGCGTAGTCGGGCCGTCGTCCGACGTCCTCGAACGACCACCATCCCGGCGTGAACCCGACCGTGAGGTCGGCGAAGCGCTCCCGTGTGGTGGCTTCGAGCAGGATCAGCTGGCCGCCACCGGCGAGCAGCCGGCGGAGGTTCGTGGCGGTGACCTCGAGGTCGGGGGTGGCGTGCACGACGTTGGCTGCGACGATGATGTCGAACGTCCCGTCGTCGAACCCTTGGGGGCCAGGGTCGCGCGACGCGTCGAACGCGGCGCAGCGGAAGGACCCCCGCCGGCCGTAGCGCTCGCGGGCCTTCGCGAAGAACGCCGGCGAGATGTCGGTGAAGACGTAGTCGACCGCATGGGTCCCCAGTGCGTCCAACACGACCGCGGTCGTCGCCCCGCTGCCGGCGCCGACCTCGAGCACGCGCAAGGGGCGGCCCGCCGGCGTGTCGGCGGCCGCCGCTCCGACGGCGCGTCCGACGAGGGTGTTGAAGGTGCGGTTCATCGGCGCGTCGCGGTAGATCGCCTCCATCTGGGCCGACGAGCCCCCGGGGAACAACACCTCGAGGGCATCGACGTCGCCGCGCAGGATCGCGGCCAGCTGCGCCCCGCACCGCTGCACCA
>CAXBAZ010000445.1:0-4156 GCA_963973395.1 uncultured Acidimicrobiaceae bacterium | reverse complement strand
CCGTCTTCGTGCATGGGAAACCCCTCGTACGTGGCGGCGGCAGGGAACTCGCGGTCGGTCATCAGGTAGTACTCGTCGGCGGCGAACACCATGCGCCGACCGAGCACGTCGAGGTAGGTCGCCTGCCAGGCCTCGACCACGTCGACCACCCGAGCCGCCTCGTCGGGCGTGTGCAGCCGCATCGCCGACTCCTTGTTGAACTTCGACAGTCCGAGCGGGACGACCGCCACCGACTCGAGCTCGGGAAAGCGGTCGAGCACGCCGGCCAGCGTGTCGTCGAGCACGTCACCGTCGTTGACGCCCGGGCAGACCACGACCTGGCCCCTGACCTCGATGCCGTGATCGAGCAGCGCCCGGAGCCAGCGCAGGCTCATGCCGCCCCGCTGGTTCTTCAACATGCGGTTGCGGAAGTGGTGGTCGGTGGCGTGGATCGACACGTGCAGTGGCGACAACCGTTCGGTGACGACCCGTTCGAGGTCGGCCTCGGTGAACCGTGTCAGCGTGGTGAAGTTCCCGTACAGGAAGCTGAGCCGGTAGTCGTCGTCCTTCAGGTACAGGCTCCGGCGCATGCCCTTGGGGAGCTGGTAGATGAAACAGAACTCGCAATGGTTGTCGCAGGTGCGCACCCGGTCGAACACCGCCGACTGCACCTCGACCCCGAGCGACTCGCCGGCCCGCTTCGGCACGTCGAGATCGATCTCGAGACCGCCCCGCAGCACGTCGAGCACGATGTCGCCCTCGTCGGTGAACATCTGCCACTCGATGACGTCGCGTGGCACCTGACCGTCGACGCGCACGATCTCGTCACCGGGCAGGAGCCCGGCGAGCGCGGCCGGGGATCCGGGCGCGACGGCGACGACGAGTGGTGCGGACATGGCGGCGTCAGGCTACCGGCGAGGTCCTCGGGGGCTCGCCGGCGATCTGCGCCGGTACTCTGACGGGGCGATGAACGTCGACCGCGTCCTCCTGGCCGAACCCCGCGGATTCTGTGCCGGCGTCGAGATGGCGATCAAGGCGCTGGCGTGGATGGTCCGTTCGTTCGAGCCGCCGATCTACTGCTACCACGAGATCGTCCACAACAAGATCGTGGTCGAGCGGTTCGAACGTCAGGGCGTCGTGTTCGTCGACGACGTGACCGAGGTGCCGGAGGGACGCCCGATCATGCTCTCGGCCCACGGCTCCGCCCCCGAGGTGGTCGCCGCGGCCCAGGCCCGCGGCAGCTTCGTCGTCGACTCGGTCTGTCCGCTGGTCACCAAGGTCCACCACGAGGTGAAGGTCCGCGCCGGCAAGGGCTATCGGATCGTGTACGTCGGCCACGAGGGCCACGAGGAAGCCGTCGGCACCATGGCCGTCGCGCCCGATTCGATCAGCAGGGTCGAGTCGACCGCCGAGGTCGACGACCTGCCCGAGTTCGACGTCCCGGTCGCGCTGCTCGCCCAGACCACGCTGTCGCACCGCGACTGGGAAGGCGTCGCCGTGCGGGTCCGCGAACGATTTCCCGATGTGTGGACTCCCGGACGCAGCGACCTGTGCTTCGCGACGACCAACCGCCAGTCGTCGCTGCTCGCGATGGCAGAACAGTGTGACGCGATCGTCGTGATCGGCTCGTCGAACTCGTCGAACACACGGGCGCTCGAACAGTTGGCCCGCGAGGCGGGCTGCGACCGCGTCTACCGCGTCAACGTCGCCGATCAGGTGCCCGACGACCTGACCGGCACCGTCGGCGTCACTGCCGGAGCGTCCGCTCCCGAGGAACTGGTCGAGAGCGTGCTCGCCCGCCTCGCCCCCCGCAACGGGGTCGAGGTCGTGCGCATCACCGAGGAGGACGAGTACTTCCCGCCGCCGCGCAACATCCGCGAGTTGCAGGCTTCGATCGAGCAGGCCAGCACCGCGATGCTCGGCGGTTCGATGCTGGAACGACCCGGGCTCGACGACCGCAGCCTGCCCGCCAGCGAGGTCCTGGCGGCGTTGGCCGACTGACCATGCTCTCCCCCACCCTCGACACGATCCGCCTGTTCGTGCACGTGCTCGCCGCGTCGATCTGGGTCGGCGGTCAGATCGTGCTGGCCGGGCTCGTGCCGAGCCTGCGACGAGTCCACCCGGAAGCCACCAAGGTCGCCGCCGGTGCGTTCGCCCGTGTCGCCTGGCCCGCCTTCGTCGTGGTGATCGTCACCGGGGTGTGGAACCTAGCCGACATCGCCGTCGCCGACACCACGACGTCCTACCAGATCACGTTGTTCGCCAAGATCGCACTCGCGCTGGCGAGCGGGGCTGCCGCCGCGGTCCACCAGCTGGGGAATTCGAAGCTCGCGCTCGCGCTGGGCGGAGCGGTCGGGCTCCTCGCCGCGCTCGGTGCGATGTTCTGCGGCTACCTCCTGACCAGCGGCGTCTGAGGGTTCAGTTCGTCGCCGCCGGGTACGGTCGACGACATGAGCGAGATCGACGAGCATCCCGAACCTGTCGTCGTGGCGACCCACGGCGACCGCGGCGAGGCCGAGGTCACCAAGGCGCACCTGCTCGACAATGGCATCGCGGCCGAGATCGTCGACGAGGTCGAAGGTGGCACGGTGCCCGTCGACGGTGAGCCCGGCGTTCGGGTTCTCGTGCCGGCGGAGCAGGCAGACACCGCGCGCAGCATCCTCGCCGGCTGAGCCCGCTCAGGCGTCGAACGGCGCCCGACCTCGCAGCCGCGCCCACGACTGCTGGAACTCCGACTGGAAACCGGTGTCTAGGTGGACGTACACGGCGAAGCCGGAGAGCACCGCCGGTGGGATGAACAGCAGCACGGGCGACGAGCCCAAGGCCGACGCGACCGCGGCGCCGCCGATGTAGCCCGCCAGCACGATGACGAGCACACCGACCGTCGTCGACCGACGTCCCTCACCGACACGTTCGGCCCGGCGCAACGCCAGCGCCGCCTTCTCACCGATCCGCACGATCGTGCCCGTGCCGTACGTGGTCGCGACCGCGATCTCGCCGACCCGGCGAAGGGCGGAGGCCTGGATGCCCATCGCGAACGCACCGATCGCGATCACCGTTCCGTGGACGGCGCCGGGCGGCTCCGAGAAGTCGACGTCCGACCAGATCAGCAGCACGGGCAGCGTCAGCGCGAGCAGCGCCTCGACGACGAGCAGCCGGTCGGGACGCACCGACCGCCCCCGCCGGAGTTGGTGGTCGTGGTGGGTGATCGCGACGATGACGCCGACCGTGAACGCGATCAGCGCGGCGAGCGACCCGGCCGCGGTCGTCCAGCCGCCGTCGCCGATCTCGATCCCGACGCGGATCATGTTGCCGCTCATGTTCGCCACGAAGATGCTCGTCACGTGGAGGAACAGATGGGCATCGATGAAGCCGGCGACCGCAGCGAGGGAGATCGCCATCGCCAACGGGCCGGACGGGTGGTGTCGGGTCTCGTCGGTCACACGTGCCCGGGTCAGTTCCTCGGCACCTGGCTCCACGGCACCTCGCGGTCGACGCGCACGTCGCCCGGAAGGCCGAGCACACGCTCGCCGAGGATGTTCTTCATGACCTCGGTGGTGCCGCCCTCGATCGAGTTCGCCCGAGAACGCAGGAACTGCTGCTGGGGAGAGTGTCCACCCATCGCGGTGTCGGGCCGCACCATCTCGTAGCTGCCGTACAGCATGCCGTCGGCGCCCATGAGGTCGACCATCGCCTCGTAGATCGCCTTGTTGAGGTTGGCCGACTCCATCTTGCCGATCGAGCCCTCCGGTCCCGGATCGCCGAGCCGGCGGTTCTGATTGGCACGGATGTTCGTCAGCCGGTGCACCTCGGCGCGCACCCACAGCGCCGTGACCCGATCGCGCGCCGCTTCGTCCCTGCGGTCGTCGGGCAGCGATTTCCAGACGTTCAGAAGATCGGCGATCGTGCCCGACCCACGCTCGGGGATCGAGCCGCCGATCGAGGTGCGCTCGTTCATCAGGGTCGTGAGCGACACCCGCCAACCGTCGCCGGGGTTGCCGAGCATCTCCTCGTGCGGGATCCGGGTGTCGGTGAAGTACACCTCGTTGAATTCGGCCTCGCCGGTCATCTGGCGCAGGGGACGGGTCTCGACCGTGTCGGCATGCATGTCGACCACGAAGGCTGTCAGTCCGGCATGTTTCACGGCCTCGGCATCGGTGCGTACGACGAGGAGCCC
>CAXBAZ010000444.1:0-4158 GCA_963973395.1 uncultured Acidimicrobiaceae bacterium | reverse complement strand
CGCCATCGCAGCTGCGATCGTGTTCTCGATCGGGTCCGGGGGTGGCACGACGATGCCCGAGGCGACCGACGGTCCGACCGTGACCGGCGGCGACCCGTCGACGCCGGTCGCCACCGATCTCCCGCCGAGCGTCCCCACCACCGTTCCGTCGACCACCGTTCCGTCGACCACCGTTGCGTCGACCACCGTTGCGTCGACGACCGCGAGCACGACGACGACCAACACGACCGTCGCGTCGACCGGCTCACCCACCACGGTCGCACCCACCACGATCACACCCACCACGATCACGCCCACCACGGTCACACCCAGCACCACGCCTGCGACGACGTCACCGGCGACCACACCGGCGACGCAGGTGGGTCCGGACGGGCAACGCCTGACGGTGACGCCCAGGCGCGGGCCGTGCGGTGCGGCACCGGACTGTCTCGTGGTGTCGTTCACGATCGACGGGGTCGCGAGCCGTCCGGAGACGTTCGTGTGCGAGTTCGCGAGCGGACGCCGGTTCGAGTTCCGCTTCTCGGGTGACGGTGTCGACCGGGCGTGCGCCACGAACGACGTGCCTGATTCGATCGTCGTCGAGGTCGGCGGCCTGCGCAGCGACCCGGTCACGAACGTCGGCTGAGCAGTCTCAGCGAGTTCGAGTGCGTCCGGCGCCGCCGTCGACCACGATCCGCTGGCCGGTGAGGTAGCCGGCGCCGTCGCTGCAGAGATACGCGACCACGTCGGCCACGTCGGAGGGCTGGCACACGCGCCCGAACGGGAAGCTCGCGTCGAGCTCACGGAGGTCGTCCATCTCTCGTCTCGCGTAGATCGCCCTGGCCAGACGGATACCCATGTCGGTCTCGACCAGACCGGGAGCGACGATGTTCACGTGGATCCCGTTGGCGAGCTCCTCCTGCGCGAGCGTGTACGCCAGCGACTCGATCGCCGCCTTGCCCATGCTGTACGGGGCCCCGTTCGCTGCGTGGCTGTCGGTGGCCGCCGACGAGATGATCACCACGTCGCCGCGTTCGGCGTTCCGCATGCCGGGCACGACCAGCCGACAGGCGTGGTGGGCCCCGACCGCATGGGTGTGCAGCACGCGCACAAGCTCGTCAGGATCGGTGTCGACGACCGAATGCCCGCGCGACGCGATGCCGGCATTGCAGACCAGGAGATCGACCGGACCGAGTTCGGCGCGGATCCGCTCGACCATCGTGGCCATGGCGTCGGCATCGTCGACCGAGGCGGCATAGGCGCGGGCGACACCGCCGTCCGACCGGATCGCATCGACCGTCGCCGCGGCGGCCTCGGCATCACGCCGGTAGTTCACGGCGACGGCTGCACCGTCGGCGGCGAGCCGTTCGCTGATCGCCCGCCCGATCCCGCGGCCACCGCCGGTCACGAGCGCGATCCTGTTCGGGAGTCGGGTGCCGGAGTGTGTCATCCGCCCACCTTGCCAGCCGGCCGACCGGATCGGTCACCCGGCCGCGCCGGTCGATCCCCTGATCACGCGTCGATGATCACGCGTCGATCCGCCAAACGTTCGGTCATCGCGGCCAAGTGTTTGCTCAGCCGATGCCGCGCCAGCCCGAGGTCGCCGGCCTCGATCGCTTCTACGAGGCGACCGTGGGCGGCCACGATGCTGGCGCCGATCTGCTGCCGCTCGGCATCGCTGCGCGGCGGACCGTCGACGCTCACCTGACCCGGGAGGATGCGCGACGTCTGCAGACGGGCGAGCACCATGGCGAAGAAGTGCATCGGCCGGTTCCCCGACAGCTGGGTCAGCAGCAGGTGGAAGTCGGGACCACGCCGGTAGACGATCGTCCTGTCGACGTCGAGCGACTCCTCGAACTCGTCACTCAGGAGCGAACAGTCGACCGGCCCGGGACCGCTCATCATCTCGGTGAGGGCAGCGAGCTCCAGGACCCGTCGGGCCTCGCTCAGGTCGGTCGAAGCGATCGCGATGAAGTCCAGGTACGTCACTGCGGCCTCGACGACATGGAGTGGGTCGCCCGCCCCCACGACGACGCCGCCGCCCGCGCCCTGGCGCATCTCGAGCATGTCGTAGTACTCGAGAATCCTGACCGTCTGGCGGAACACCGACCGGCTGATCTCGTAGCGCCGGACGAAGTCGTGTTCCGACCCGATGACGTCCCCACTGCCGTGCCCGGCTGCTCGCAGATCGCGCACGATCCGGTAGGCGAGTTGTTCGGGCAACTTGCGCCGTTCGTTCTCGATCCGGTCGGCATGATGATCGCCGTGCCGGCCGCGTTCGGCCAGTTGATCGAGGTCGTGCTCCAACAGCTGCTGCGCACCGACGAGATCACCGACCAGCAACTGTTCGATCAGATCCCGATGCCTCCGAGCGACGTCCACGGGCTTCGGTCGCGTCGGAGCGACGTGGCCGGAGGCGCGCACCAGGCCGTGCACGACGATCGACAGGGCCGGGTTGCGCGAGTGCTCACCGATCGCCTGGTGGAACTGGTCGCTGTCGGCGTCGTCGGCGGCCCGCCGGAGCCGTCCGATCGCGCGCTCGGTCATTCGCTCGGCGGCGAGCCGCAGACAATCGGATTCGATGTGACGCCGGGCGGTGACCACCTCGTCGAGGGTGATGTCCGACAACGCGAAGTAGTTCGAGATGGTCTCTGCGACCGCCGAGGAAGCCGGCGCCCCGACGACCAGACCCCCGTTCGGTCCGGGGCGCATCTTCGCGACCTGTTTGTGCTCCAGCAGCCGGATCGCCTCGCGGAGCACACCACGACTGACGTCGTACCGTCCCATGAGCTCTGCCTCGGTGCCGAGGACGTCTCCGACCGGCCACCCTTGCGAGATGATGCCGTCCTCGATCCGGTGGGCGACCAGCGAAGCGAATCTGTCAACCTTCGGCACCCGGTTCCCTACTTCTGTTCCACTGCGCAGGCCATCGCCCCTGCCGACCCGGTCCGACCCCTCCGTCGCCCCCTCGCAAGGGTAGTCGATCGCGCCGCGCGCGGCCGACGACGCTCGGCCGCGCACACTTCGCGGCATGTCGCAAGGGGCTAATCAGGACCCTGTTCGTCACGGTAAGGCGTCGATGACACATCGACGTGGATTCGGATCATCGGTCACGATCTTCAGGATAACACCTGTTCAACGCCGATATTTGGATCACTCCAACGTCAGGAAATGACCCGTCGGTCAGAAATGTTCTGCTCCGACTTGACGGCTCGATGGTCAATCCAGGATGATGTCTGGCGTCGAGGGGAACGACCGGGGGACGCTGTGAGAAGCATGGGGAAACCGGGGAAATCGTGTGTTCTCGTCGACGCCCGCCTCGGCATGTGGCGGGTCCGATCCAGCGAGCAGACGAGGTTGAACCTTGACAACGATGACCATCGAAGCCGTCAACACGGCACCGGATTCACCGAATCGGATCCACTCCGACGAGGCGAAGCAGTACGGCTTCCGCGGCGGGATCGTTCCCGGCCTCACGCTGTACGGCTATCTCGCCCAGGCACTGGTCGACCGGTACGGCGAGGAGTGGCTCGGCGCCGGACAGATGGAGGTCCGGTTCCGCCGGCCCGTCTACGACGGTGATCTCATCTCGCTCAGCATCGAGCCCGATGCGAGCGCCGACGACGACGACGTCAACCTGCTGATCACCGACGAGAGCGGCGAGGTGGTCGTACGGGGCGCCGCTCGCCGGCAACGTGACGACAAGGTCGTCGACCCGGCCGACTACCCGGTGCTGCAGCACGACGACGGCCCCCTGCCGGACGGCACGCCGGACGTGCTCGGTCGACTCCCCGTGCTCGCGGAGTGGGAACTCGACACGACTACGTCGCCGAGTACCTCGGCCAACTCGGAGCCGACAACGACGTCTTCCACCGCTACCTCCACCCGGCGGTCGTCGCCCGTGTGTCGGCCTACATCGTCGGACGTCGATTCAACTTCGGCCCCCGCATCCATGTGGCGGTCCGCAGCCGATTCCTGAACCCGGCGCCCGTCGATGCCACGCTCACGGGCCGGGGACGCATCGTCCGCACATGGGAGAAGAAGGGCAACCACTACTTCCAGTCCGACCTGCTCGTCGTCGACCAGGACGGCACGGCGATCATGCAGATCGACAGCGAGTCGCTGTTCCAGCTCGGTTCGGGCGGGGCGTGAAGCAGCGCACGTTCGCGTCGATCCGCG
>CAXBAZ010000443.1:0-4172 GCA_963973395.1 uncultured Acidimicrobiaceae bacterium | reverse complement strand
GGAAGACGTTCACGCCGGGTCGAAATCAGGTTCATCGTCGTCGAGCCGAGCATCACTCGCATCCACAGTCGGAAATGGCTCTGCCGGAACAAGGATGGAGTCTTCATCCAGCGCTAGGAGTGTCGCCTCGTCGACCGTGGTGATCGGTGCGCCCGACACGCAAGCGGTCGCATTGCCGTCGTGGTTGAAGGCGACGCGTGCGGGGTGGGGCCTCGCAGTCGGTTGTGCAGCGATCGTCAGCGCTATCGCTGGCATCCTCATGCGGTAGGCCTCAGCGTACGCGACGATATGAATCTGCTGACCAAAGACGGTGCTCTTCGGCACACGGGGGCTGCGTTGTCCCGCCAACTGCGCTCGCTGCAACGGGGAGGGCCTTCATGATGTCCGGTGGCGATCCGTCGCGCGAGCTTGATCAGCTGAGCAGGCTGCTGGGTAGCGGGTCCGGCGTTGGCGACGACTTCCTGTTCGTGCCCCAGGAGGGCGCCCCTTACCTCGCGGGTAGCGCAGTCCGAGCGCTCGGTCAGCTGGGCGGACGCGACACGACGTCGGGTTTCTGGGTGCCCAGTGCGGACCCGGCCTCTCACGCCTTCATCGGCACCTACGTGACCCTCGAAGAGTACCTGCCCGGTCTCGCCGATGCCCTGGAGTTGAGTGGCGTCGCCGATGAGCATCGGAGGCTGTCGCTGATCCGCGCCACGGTGGCGGTGAATCGCATCGTCGGGAATGCGGAACATCGCACCGAGTTGACGAACGGCTTCAGCTCAGTGCTCGCACCCGATGTGCGTGAGCGCTTCCAGGCATCAATGCATGCGAATACGGGTGGGCTGGGCCGCCTTATCGTCGCTCCACAGCCCGTGTTGCTGTCCCTGCGGTGGCTGATCGGCGTCCCGCCTCGCACGGAACCGCTCGACGACAAGACCACGCCACTTCACGCCACCCTCTTCGTCCACCTTGCGGGAGTGAAGCTCTTCAGCCGGGAGAGCGTTGATGATTCAGACCCGGAGAGAGCGCGCCGTCGGATCATGCTGGTGTTGATGAATCTGGGGGCGTTGGGAAACCAGGACGACGTCTACGCCTCAATCGACAGAACGGTTGACTGTGGCGCGAGTTCGGCTCACACACAGTTCGCGATCTGGGCGTGCCCGCTGGCGACCTGTTCGAGAGAATTGTAGGAGTTGAGGTCGAAGACGCACTTGCGATCGGGTTCGCCTTGTTGGCCCATGCGACCACGTGGGAACCCGGTAAACCAATCCAGCTCGAACGATCGATCGCTCCTGGCGTACCGGATGAAATCCGGCAAGGATGCTACGCGTTCCTTGTGCAGGAGTTGGAGGAGAGTCTCGCAACTCTCGGGCCACCGGTATCGGAGTTCGACCTACTCGCGGTTGAATCGAGACCAGTTCTCGGCGTCGAGGACGGGGTCATCGTTCTCGACGAGCAGATGCTCTGGAGGCGTTGCACATCCGGGCTGTTCTGGAACGTCCACGACGCACTCAAGGAGAGCTCCGAGCGTGAGGCCGAATGGTTCCGGACAGCGTTCGGTTCGATGGTCGAGGAGTTGGTGGAGACATCACTTCGGCGGCTCGCTCCGATCGATCTTGCCGGCGGTAGCAACTACTACACCGAGGACGACTTGGAGTCTGCTTACGGGCCGGGAGTTCCTCGCTGCGATGCGATCGTCGACGTCGGCGGCGCCTTGCTGTTTGTCGAAGTCGTGAGCGGGCGTCTGTCGGTCCAGGCACGTGTTCACGCCGATCTGGCGAAGCTTGAGACCGACTTCGATCGTCTGGTCATCGATAAGTGTCGACAGATTGATGGTGCCATGACGTGTTTCCTCGCGGACGAGGAGCCGCTCACACGCATCGCGAAGCGAGGACACGTGCCGGTCCTCGTACCCGTACTCGTTGTCGGCGGCGGGTTTCCCGTCAATCCGCTCAGCTTCCAGTACATCCGAGAGCGACTGCAGCAGGAAGGATTCTTCGACGATGCCCGAATCAGTGGGCTCTGCCTACTCGATCTCGAGGATGTGGACGAGATCGAGGGCCTCCACGAGCACGGCTTCGACGTTGCGAGGCTGCTCCAGGAATGGCAGGCCTCCGATCTTCAGGATGTTCCGCTCAATAACTATTTGCTGAGCGTTGGCATCCGTGGCGAAGCCCGTAGGCCAGATCGAATGCGTGAGTCGGTCGACGCCACCTTCCGCGAAGTCGTCCGACGCTTGGGCTTCGATCCCGATGAACAGCGCGATGACGAGAGTTGAGTGGGCGTGGGAGGCCGCAGCGCCACTTCAATCGCATCGGCAACGACGCGCTCTCCATAGTGAAGTCGCCGTCGGCTCGTTGCGTGGGGCGAGTTCGGGCCGCGACCATCGAGTCGGACCGAACGCCACACCCGCAGTAGTGTCGGGTTTCGGTCGAGGATCGCGGAGGCTCATGGATGTACGACCGAATTGACGTGGTGGCGCTCACTGCGACGAATGGTGCCAGCGGATCTAGGTTCAAGCAGGCGACTCGGCAGTGACAGACGAAGCGACGATCCGAGTCGACTCCCCGGGTTCGCGCACGCCGACGGCCCATCGTTGGTTTGCTCGCCGTACGGATCTGGCTGCAGCGACCGTCGTCCTCCTCGCCAACGACCCCGCTCTAGCACTCGAGCCCACCCGTCTCCTCCAGCTCGCCTCGGCCACGGGGCCCTCGCCTGCCCCGCTCGAAGGCCATCGTGTACTCGACCTATGCAGCGGCGCGGGCACCGTCGGCCTCGCTGCTGCCCGGCTCGGTGGGCAGGTGACGGCGCTAGACAATCACCCCATCGCAGTCCTCGTCGGGCGTTGCCTGTTGCAGTACGCGCCATGGTTTGGCGGCGTTCATCACGAGCACCGGGGAATCGGCGACGGGAACTCGTGGGCGGGTCTCGAGCCCGAACTTCGCCATTGGTCGCAGGTGCTTGTCGACCACATCCAAAGAGCCGCGGGTGAGGCATGGCTGGGGGTGACCGACGCTGTCGTGTGTCGTCCCGTGACGATCTGCCAGAACTGTGGCAAGGCCACCGACTTCATGGGCGAAGGTGCTGCTCGCGGAACGGCGAAATGCGTCCACTGCCAAAATGACTTCGTTCGGCGAGACGCCGCCGTCGTTGGCTTCGAGCCAGTTCGGGAGATTCGTGGCCGTTCCGAGCGAGACCTGTCGCAAGAGGTGCGCTCCGTCCTCGCTGCATCCGACCACCAGAATCCGTGGCTTGAGGACGAACCGTTCGTCTCGACGCGTCAGGGTACGGTCCCTGTATCGCGGACCATCACGCCCAGACAAGCCTCGGTCCTAGCCGCGAGTCAGCGAGCGCTACGCAGCACCCGGGACGATCTCGCTGAACGCGGTTACGAGCCAAACCATGTCGCAGCCCTGGTCACCACACTTGGGTTGGCATTGAGCTCTTCCCTCGTCGAGATGCTGACCACGACGGCACGATGGGACAAGCGAACCCATCGACTCCGAGCCCTCGACGTTCACGATTGGAGGTTTCCCTGGGAGTTCGCGGAAGCGGGCGGCGCAGAACTCCGGCGCCGCTTTGAGCGCCAGATCGACGATACGTGTGCCGCGCTCACATCGGTGGCGGGCACCGGCGTCGCAATCTCAGGCGACATGACAAGAATCGACCTGCCCGACGGCTCGTTCGACGTCGTCGTGTGGGACCCGCCGTTCTACGACAACATCGACTATCAGGCGCTGGCCGCGCCGTGGGTGCGTTACCTGCGCGCCACGATCGGTGAACTCCATCCAGATCTTGACTGGACTGCGTCATCATCGCCATCCCCCATCGAACCGTTCGACGCTGTCTTGTACGAGCAGTCACTCGCAGAGGCTTCGAGCGAGGTCGCCCGAGTGCTCGACACCGACGGATCGCTCGGCGTCTTCTGGATCCGCCGCCGCGGCCAAGAGGAAGACGACCTCACGGGCCTTCTCCACGGTCTCGAGTCGAGCGGACTTGAGCTGATCCAGAGCGTCCGTCTCGACAAGACCATCACCACCTTCGACTCACCGGTCGAGCCCGTGTTCCTCGTCTTTCGCAAGACCGTGATCGTGCAGCCGTCGAACGCTGGCCAGATCGTGGCCGGCCTCGATGAACACCGGCCGATGATGGCCGCCGGCCTCGCTGACCTGCTGGAGAGGTATCTCGAT
>CAXBAZ010000442.1:0-4173 GCA_963973395.1 uncultured Acidimicrobiaceae bacterium | reverse complement strand
TGCAGCATCGACGTCGCGCGTGCCGAACTCGGCTACGAGCCGGACGTCGAACTCCACGAGGGAATGCGCCGCAGCATCCGGTGGTGCCGAGAGCAAGGACTCGACCTGTGACCCGCAGTCTGGTGACCGGTGGCAGCGGCTACTTCGGATCGCTGCTCGTCGGCCGTCTCCTCGACCTCGGCCACGACGTCCGGGTCCTCGACATCTCCGACGACACCGATCGCGCCGACGACGTCGAGTTCGTGCACGGCGACATCCGGGATCGCACGGCGGTCGACGCTGCTGTCGACGGCGTCGACGTCGTGTTCCACAATGTCGCCCAGGTGCCGCTCGCCCGCGATCCTCACCTGCTGCGCACCGTCAACGTCGACGGCACCCGGATCCTGCTCGACGCAGCTCGCGGGGCCGGCGTGGGCAAGGTCGTGCACACGTCGTCGAGCGCGGTGTTCGGCGTCCCCGAATCGAACCCGGTGCTCCCGTCGACGGTCCCCAAGCCCGAAGAAGCGTACGGGCACGCCAAGCTGGCCGCCGAGTGGGCCTGCCTCGACGCCGCACGCGACGGACTCGACGTGTCGATCGTCCGGCCCCGCACGATCCTCGGTCACGGCCGGCTCGGCATCTTCGGCATCCTGTTCGACTGGATCGCCGACGGCGCCGATCCGATCGTGCTCGGGGACGGCTCGAACCGGTACCAGTTCGTGCACGCCGACGACCTCGCCGACGCCTGCATCGCGGCCGGCGCGAACACCGGCGCCGGTGTCTACAACATCGGAGCCGACCGGTTCGGCACGATGTACCAGACGCTCGCCGCACTCTGCCGTCATGCGGGCACAGGGGCCGAGGTCCGGCGGGTGCCCGCCGGGCCGGCCGCCTTGGCGATGCACACCACCGCCCGCGTCGGGATCACGCCGTTCGCGCCATACCACTGGCTGATGTACTCGAAGTCGATGTGGTTCGACCTGGAGCATGCGCGCTCCGGGCTGGGTTGGGAGCCACGATGGTCGACCGATGAGATGTTCGCCCAGAGCTACGACTGGTTCGTCGACCACCGCGCCGCCACCCGCGATGCCGGAGCCAGCCACCATCGCCGTTCCGCGCGACAGGGCGTGCTCGGCGTGATCAAGCACGCGACCCGGATCCTCCCCCGAGCAAGAGCGTGACCGTGACCGACGTCGCCGTTCCTCCACGGTTCGCTCGCGTGACCACCTCGGCGTGGTGGCGCCTGCTCCGACACACGCTGCCGATCTACATCCTGTCGCGCTGCTGCGTGCTCGCCGGAGCGGCGGTCGTCGCGGCCGAGCTGCGCGTCGACGCGAACCTGGCCGACGAACAGAGCCTCCCACTCGGCGACCCGCACGGCACCACGAACGCCGGGAGTGCGATCCGGCCGATGCTCGACGTGCTGACCTCGTGGGACGGCCTCTGGTACATGGACATCGTGCGCAACGGGTATCCGCGCTCGATCCCACCCGACGTGACGTACTTCGTCGACGAGGCGAGAGCGGCGTTCTTCCCCCTGTTCCCGCTCGCCGGCCGGGCGTTCGACCGGGTGCTGCCCGGCGGCGACTCGTTCGCCGTGCTCGTGATGAACTCGATCCTCGGTCTGGTCGCGGTGGTGCTGTTCGCGCTGATCGCCGAGCACCTGTACGGCGAGCGGGTCGCGCGCACGACCGCCACGCTGGCGGCGCTCTTCCCGGGCAGTTTCGTGCTCTCCTTCGCCTACAGCGAGGCGCTGATGCTCGCCCTCGCCGCCGGATGCCTGTTGATGCTCCTGTACCAGGAGTGGACCGCCGCCGGTGTCCTGGCCGCCTTCGCCACCGCCACCCGCCCCAACGGACTCGGACTGGTCGTGGCCTGTCTCGTCGCAGCCGGCTTTGCGATCCGCCAGCGCCGGGACTGGCACTCGCTGACCGCCGTGTTGCTGGCGCCGGTGGGCTTCATCTCGTTCCAGGTGTGGCTCGGCCAGCACACCGGCGAGACCGGAGTGTGGTTCCGGGTGCAGCGCGAGGCCTGGGACGAGGGTGCGAGCTTCGGGTGGACGGCGATCCGGAACACGGTCGAGGCGATCTGGCAGCCGATGACGTCGCCGACCGACACGATCACGGCGCTCAGCTTCCTCGCCACGATCATCCTCCTGGTGCTGGCCTGGAGAGCGAAGCTGCCGTGGATGCTCCAGGCGTACTCGTGGGCGGTCGTCGCGCTGATGCTGGCCCCAGCCACCGTCACGGCCAGGCCCCGCTTCCTGTTCACGGCGTTCCCGCTGTTGATCGGCGCCGCCAAGTGGTACGACGAGCACCGCCGGGATCGGGACGAGACCCTGTGGCCGATGACGATGGCAGCGTGCGGCGCCGGGCTCGCAGCGCTCACCGGCCTCTACGGCACCTTCGGCGCGATCCCGTGACGCCCCGGATCACGGCACACGGATGATCACGGTGCGAGGTTCCCGGTTGACGCGGCCCCTGGCACGCACGGCCGCCGTCCTCGCACTGCTCGCCTACCTCCCCGCTCTCACGGCCGCGCCGGGCCGGATGCCCAGCGACAGCAAGCTGTACCTGTACCTCGATCCCGGCCGGTTCATCTCCGATGCGGCATCGACGTTCGACGGGCGCCAGTTCGCCGGCTGGGTGCCGCATCAGCACATCGCCTATCTCTGGCCGAGTGCCCCGTGGTTCTGGGTGTTCGACCAGTTCGGTGTGCCCGACTGGATCGCCCACCGGCTCTGGATCGGCTCGATCATGCTCGCGGCCGGCCTGGGCGTGCGATGGTGTGCGCGGCTGCTCGGGCTCGGCCCGATAGCGGCGTTCGCCGCCGCGGTCACCTACCAGCTCTCGCTGTACGTGTTGCCGTACGTGTCGCGGACCTCGGTGATGCTGCTCCCCTGGGCCGGTCTCGGCTGGATCGTCGCGCTCACGATCCGGGCGACACGCCGCCGGACGTGGGCCGATCCTGCCGCCATCGCGCTCGTGGTGCTGACGGTGGGAGCGGTCAACGCGACCGCGCTGGCGATGATCGTTCCCGCGCCGGCGTGGTGGCTGGTGCACGCTGCCTGGCGGCGTTCGATCGCCTGGCGGGACGCTGCGATCGTCGCGTTGCGGGTCGGTGCCCTGTCACTCGCCGTATCGGCCTGGTGGATCGCCATGCTCGTGATCCAGGGTCGTTTCGGCACCGACGTGCTGCCCTTCTCCGAGTCCCTCGCCGACGTGTCGCTCACGGCGACGTCGTCGGAGGCCTGGCGCGGTCTCGGCTACTGGTTGTTCTACGTGCGCGACCCGTACGCGGCGACGACGACCGAGTCGCTCAGGTACTTGTCGTCGTCGTCGGCGATCGCCGTGAGCTACGCGCTGCAGCTGGCGGGGCTCGGGGCCCTCGCATGGTGCCGGTGGACACACCGCCGGTTCGCGGCCGGACTGATCGGCATCGGGCTCGTCCTGGCGGTCGGAGTCCATCCGATCGACGATCGGTCGCCGCTGATGACGCTGCTCGCCGGCGACGACGACGGCGGGCTGGCGCTGGCGCTGCGTAGCAGTACCCGGGCACTCCCGGTGATGATGCTGGGCTTAGCGCTCGCGCTCGCGATGGCTGTCGAGGCCGGTCGCGGCGTCGCGCTCGCCCGGTGGCGTGTGCCGGCATCGTGGGCGCTCGGGTTCGCCGTGGCGCTGGTGGCCGTCGTGAACCTGCCGGCGCTCTGGACCGGGGCGTTCGTCGATCCGGCACTCGAGCGTGACCAGACCCCGCCGGGGTCGTGGCTGGCTGCCGCCGACGCGCTCGACGCGACCGGCGATGCCGGTCGCGTGCTCCAGCTGCCGGGGTCGGAGTTCGGCGCCTTCCGTTGGGGGTTCACCGTCGACCAGCCACTCCCCGGTCTCACCGACAAGCCGCTCGTCACCCGCGACCTCCTGCCGCTCGGATCCGGCCCGGCGATGGATCTGCTGTACGCCTTCGACGACCGGATCCAGGACGGCGTGCTCGAGCCGGAGGCGGTGGCACCGATCTCGCGTCTGCTCGGCGTCGACACGATCTGGCTCACGAACGATCTGGCATTCGAGCGGTTCCGGGTGGCTCGTCCCGACGTCGTACGCGATCTGGTGATCGACGCGCCGGGCACCGGTGAGGTGTCGGGGTACGGCGAGCCGTCGCTCCACGCCGCCGAGGTACCGATGATCGACGAGCGTG
>CAXBAZ010000441.1:0-4180 GCA_963973395.1 uncultured Acidimicrobiaceae bacterium | reverse complement strand
GCCAACCTCGTGGCGACACTCGACCGGATGCGGGCGATCATCGCCCGTCACACGAACACCCCGATCGAGCAGGTCGTCGACGACGTGGGGCGGGACCGATGGTTCGATGCAGAACAGGCACGCGACTACGGCTTCGTCGATCACATCGTCGAATCGCTCGACGAGGTGCTGCCCCGACGGGTCGTCCGTCGCGTCGGGCTGGCGTCGAGCGTGCAGGGAGACGTCGCGTGAGCAGCTACACCATCCCCACCGTGATCGAGACGACACCGCGCGGCGAGCGGGTCACCGACATCTACAGCCGGCTGCTCGGCGACCGGATCGTCTTCATCGGCACCCCGATCGACGACGGCGTCGCCAACGTGGTGATCGCGCAGCTGTTGCACCTCGCCGCGGTGCAACCGACGCACGACATCCATCTCTACATCAACTCGCCGGGCGGATCCTTCACGGCGATGCTCGCGATCTACGACACGATGCAGTTCGTCGCGCCCGACGTCGCCACCTTGTGCGTCGGACAGGCCGCATCGTCGTCGGCGGTGCTGCTCGCGGCGGGTGCCCCCGGAAAGCGTGCCGTGCTCGAACACGCCAGGGTGGTGCTCGACCAACCCCATGCGGATGGTCGACGCGGGTCGATGAGCGACCTCGCGCTCGAAGCGGCCGAGTTGGCGCGCGTCCGGTCGGAGATGGAGCATCTGCTGGCCCGGCACACGGGTCGATCGGTCGTCACGGTGCGTTCCGACACCGACCGGGCGCTGGTGCTGGCGGGCGAGGAGGCCGTCGCCTACGGCGCCGCCGACGTGGTGCCGGCAGCCAACTCAGGCGGCCAGCTGGAAACGGGTCGTGCGCTGACCCCTGAGCTCGCCGAGACGCGCTGACATCTCCACCGGTCGCCCGACCCCGGGCCGGTCGGTACCGAGCCGCTCGGCCGAGCGGCGCAGGATCTCCGAGAGCGGCAGCTCGAGCGCCGTGCCGATCGCATCGAGGAGGTCGGACGACACCTCCTTGCGGCCGCGCTCGACCTCGGACAGGTATGGCAGGGACACGGCGGCGTGCTCGGCCACGTCGGCGAGCGTGCGCTCCTGACGGGTCCGTTCGTCGCGCAGCACGTCGCCGATCACGTCGCGCAACCGTGGCGGATCGACGGGGGCGGCTCGCCGTTCGAGGGGTCGGTTCGACGGGAACGGCAGCACCGTCGCGGTCGAGTCGGCGACCGTCTCGCCCGGTCGATCGGTGGGTCGGTCGACTCGCGGGAGTTCGTTCGCCGCTTCGTTCGTTTCCTCGCTCACGACCGCGACGCTACCCGACGGTCACCCGGCCAGAAGCGCCGTGGCTCCGGCTATAGTAGTGATCCCTATTGGTTTGGTGACCGAAAGGCGTGGGCTCCGGCTCACGCCTTGTTTTGTGAAAGGAGGCGAATCGACATGACCGACAGTCCCGTGCTCCGACGAGTCCGCGAGCTCGTCGAACCGATCGCCTCCGACCTCGATCTCGACCTCTACGACCTCGAACAGCGTGGCGCCACACTGCGGGTCACGATCGACACGCCGCCCGGTTCCGAGGGCGGGGTCGACATGGACAAGCTCGCACTCGCCACCCGACTCATCTCGCGTGAGATGGATCACCACGACCCGATGCCCGGCCGCTACACGCTCGAGGTCACGAGCCCCGGCGTCGAGCGCACACTGCGCACGCCGGCCCATTTCCAGCGTGAGATCGGCAAGACGATCAACGTGCGACTGTCCGCCACCGACGCCGACCAGCGGCGGTTCGAAGGTGTGCTGATCGCCGCCGACGACACCACGGCGACGCTGCGTCTCGACGACGACGAGCTGACCGAGCACGTCATCGCCTACGCCGACATCGATCGTGCCCGCACCGTGTTCGTGTGGGGCCCGCAGCCGAAGCCGGGCGGCAAGGGCGCGGCCAAGAAGAAGAAGCACAAGAGCACGTCGCACGCGTCGCAGCCGGGCGCGCAGCAATCGCCGGATTCGAAGAAGGAGCCATCGTGAGCAATCTCGACATGAGCGAAGCCATTCGCCTCCTCGCCCAGGAGAAGGGCATGTCGGAGGACGACCTCCTGCACGTGCTCGTCGATGCCTTGGCGAGCGCGTACAAGCGGCGCCCCGGCGCGGCCGACGAGGTCGTCGTCGAGGTCAACCCGACCACGATGGCGTTCTCGTTCACGGCGTACGACCTCGACGAGGACGGCAACTGGGTCAACGAACGAGACGACACGCCCGACAAGGAAGACCTCGGCCGGATCGCCGCCCAGACCTTCCGTCAGGTGATGGGCCAGCGCATCCGTGAAGTCGAGCGCGACCGCAAGTTCGAGGAGTACGCGAACCGCGAGGGCGACATCGTCACCGGCATCATCCAGCAGACCGACACGCGGTACACACTGCTCGATCTCGGTCGGGTCGAGGCCCTGCTGCCGCAGGCCGAGCAGGTGCCGTACGAGCGGCCGAACCCGGGCGACCGTGCCAAGGCGTACATCGTCGAGGTCCGCAAGACCGCCAAGGGCCCACAGATCGTGGTGTCGCGCACGCATCCCGGCCTGATCAAGCGCCTGTTCGAGCTCGAGGTGCCCGAGATCGCCGACGGCATCGTCGAGATCAAGGCGTGCGCTCGCGAACCAGGTCACCGCACGAAGATCGCGGTCTGGTCGAACGATCACAACGTCGATCCGGTCGGCGCGTGCGTCGGCGCGCGCGGCGCCCGCGTGCGCATGGTCGTCAACGAGCTGCGCGGCGAGAAGATCGACATCGTGCCGTTCAGCGAGGACCTCGCCGACATGGTCGCGAAGGCGCTGTCGCCGGCCAAGGTCAACCAGGTCAACATCTCCGAGGACGGCACGGCTGCCGACGTGATCGTGCCCGACCACCAGTTGAGCCTGGCCATCGGCCGCGAGGGCCAGAACGCCCGCCTGTCGGCCCGCCTCACCGGTGTCCGCGTCGACATCCGCTCCGAGACGCAGGTCGCCGAGGGCGTGCCGGCCGGCAGCTACCTCGACGATCACGTCGAGTACGCCGAGGGGGAGTGGAAGGAGAACGAGGCCGGGGAGATGGAGTGGCACGCCGCTGACGGCAGCGTGATCAGCCAGGCCGACTGGATCGCCCAGAACGAAGGTGGTGAGCCGGCTCCCGCCGCCGACGACGCGAGTACCGACGACGCGACCGACGCGACCGCCGACGACGCGACCGACGCGACCGCCGACGACGCGACCGACGCGAGTGACGACGACGCGACCGACGCGAATACGGATGACGCGACCACCACCGATGACGCTGCCGACGCACCGACCGACGGCGACGCGCCGGCGACCGACGCACCGACCGACGGCGACGCGCCGGCGACCGACGCTGTCGACGAACTCGCCGCCGCCGAGCCCGCCGGAGACGCCGCCGAGCCCGCCGGAGACGACGCCGAGCCGGAGGCAGCCGCCTCCGCCGAGGGTGAGGATGAACCAGCCGGGTGACGTCCACGTTCCGATCCGCACGTGCATCGGGTGCCGAAGCCGTCACCCGCAGACACGATTGGTCCGCTGCGTCCTCGACGCCGACGGGACGATCCGTGTCGACCGTCGAGCGCCCGGGCGCGGCGCGTGGCTGTGCGGACCGGGGTGCGTCGAGCCGGCACGCCGCAAGCGTGGGTTCGACCGTGCGTGGCGCACGACCGTACGGCCCGACGAGATCGAGCGCCTCGGCGCTCGACTGGCCGAACTGACCGACTGAACAGGTGGGGAACGTCCCTGCCTCTGCGAGACTGACGAACGACGAAAGGTTGCCCACAGCGTGGCGAAGAACATTCGAGTACATGAACTGGCCAAGGAACTCGGCATGACCAATGCCGAGGCCGTCGATCTGTGCGGCGTGCTGGGCGTCCCGATCAAGAGCCATTCCTCCTCGCTGAACGAGGCATACGCCGACATGGTTCGGCGGCGGGCAGTTCGTGACGGCCTGACCCGGGAGGAACAACCCGAGGAGCCGAAGCCCGAGCCGAAGTCCCAGCAGGAGCGCAAGCCCGAATCGAAGGCCGACGACCGACCGCAGGCGCAGCCGGCGGGCGAACAGCCCGGCCTGTTCACGCTGAAGGGCGACAAGTCACCCGGCAGCAAGGACTGAGCCGAGATCGCCTCGACGGCCGCGCCCGGCGCGGCCGTTTTCATTCCGAGGTGAGCGGA
>CAXBAZ010000440.1:0-4182 GCA_963973395.1 uncultured Acidimicrobiaceae bacterium | reverse complement strand
CTTGAGCATCTGATTCAGGATCGTCACGAAGAACGCGGCGACCCAGGTCGAGGCCGGACTCGCCAGACCCCCGGAGAGGGCTGCACCGCCGAGTACGACAGCTGCCACCGGCCCGAGCAGGTAGGTCGCACCGGGGTCGACGCCCGGACTGACCACGATGCCGGCCACGAAGATCGCAGCGAGGCCGCCGGCGACGGAAGCAGCCACGTACGCGCCGATGACATAGAGCCGAACGCGGATCCCGGCGATCCAGGCAGCGCGGCGGTTCGCTCCGACCGCCTGAAATCTCCGGCCGATCACGCTCGACCGCAGAACCATGGCCAGCAACGAGGTCACCAGCACGACGAACCAGAAGGTATTGCTCACGCCGAACGACTTCTCGAATACAAAATCCGACAGGACGTCTGGGACGGTTGAGTTGTTGGCGGTGCCTGCGCGGTACTCGGTGTTGATCCCGAGGATGAGAAAGCTGGTCGCGAGCGTCACGATCAAGGGATTCAGCTCCAGGACCGCCACGAGAAAGCCGTTCACCAAGCCGATCACCAGGGCAACGACGAACACGACCGCGATCGCCTCGGCGAGACCGTCATCAGCGCCCTTGGACACGCCGACCAGGACATTTGCGGTGAGCGAGATCGTTGCGCCCATCGACAGGTCGATGCCGCCCATCATGATCACGAGCATCTGACCGAGGGCGACGATCGCGACCACGCTGCCCAGCGGGAGCAGGGACGCCCACGATGCCGAGCTCAGCGTGCTCGGGGCAAAGATCCAACAGACGACCAGCAGCACGGCGGCAGCGATCCAGATGGTCACGAAACGGGTGCCGAAGAGAAGGTTGCCGAGCAGCGTGCGGCGAGTGGATCGCCGGTCGGCGGCGGCCGCGATCGCTCTGTCGTTTCCTTCCATCACTTCCCCTCAGCTGTCTCGTCGTCGTATGTCGAGTCGGTCTCGACATCTCTGGCGCGTACCGTTGATCACAAACCGTATATGATCGAGTGGACAGTAGCGGAGGCCGGCGTCGAGTGTCAACACGGGGATCACCGCCTCGGGCGCCGGTCCGGTCGCCTGGCGCATCATGTTGTCAGACCTGCGTCGCGAAGGGTCGGCGCCAGGCGCGACAGCACGCCGAGCGCATCGACATCCGGTCCATCGTTCAGCGGACTGATCCCGGTCACGGGTTGGAGACATACATGATTCGCACCGGCGTCGAGGTGCTCGCGGATCCGAGCGGCGATCGCCGCCTCGTCACCCCATGCGACGAGGGCATCCACCAGCTGATCGGAGCCTCCGTGTGCGAAGTCGGCGTCGTCGTAACCGAGCCACCGCAAATTCTCGACGTAGTTGCGTGCTTCGAGGTAGAAGCTGCCCGTGTGCGTGCGCGCGAGTCGACGGGCCTCGTGCGGGTCGGACTCGAGCACGATCGCCAGCTCGGGTGCCAAGAGCCGGTCCGGACCGAGGATCTGTCTGGCCCGACGGGTGTGCTCGACCGGAACGAGATACGGGTGGGCGCCATCGGTGCGGTCACGCGCGAGCTCCAGCATCCGTGTGCGGAGCGCGGCGAGCACCACCGGTGCGGCCTCGGCGGGAGCAGGCGACGAGTGCTCGGCGGCATGCATGCGTTCGAGGTAATCGCGCATCGTGGCGAGCGGGGCACGATAGCGATCGCCCCGCGCCTCGACCGCCGGAGCATGGCTGACACCGAGTCCGGCGATGAATCGCCCGGGAAACGCCTCCGAGACGGTCCGAATCGCCGATGCGGTGTTCAGCGGATCTCGTCCCCACACGCTGGCGATCCCTGTCGCGACCACGAGATGCTCGGTCGCAGCCAACAGGGTCGCCGAACGCGTGAACGCTTCCTTGCCCCCCGGCGCTTCACCGAACCACAGCGCGCCATAGCCGAGTTCTTCCACAGCGCGGGCGATCGAGCGATCATCATTTGCCGGAAACCCGTAGCCACCGAGCCAGACACCTACAGATCCAAGTCGCATGACCCGGATCGTATATGTTCAGCTTGCGTTCGAATCGATCGGCGGCCAAACTTGCGATCGGCTCGGCGCCCGCACCGATCGTTCGTGTGAGTCGGATTCGGCCGTCGGTGCAGTCGAGGGCTCTGTGGGTCTCACGGGCATCGCATCTCGAACAACATCGCATCTCGAACAACAAGGGAGTACGACATGAGCAGCCTGTATCTCGTCTTCAGCCGCAAGCCCGACTGGATCAGCAGAGACGAATATCACGCCTGGTACACCGAGCATGCGCAGGAGAACATCGAGAGCGCCGGGTTCACGAGCGCCCAGCGCTACGTCGTCCGCGAGGTGCAGAACGGCAGGGCCGTGGCCGAGGAGCAACATCTGTGCGCCTACACGTACGACGGTGACATGCAGACCTGGCGCGACGACTTGACGCGGCGGATCCAATCCGGGGATGTGACGCTGAAGGACTGGCACCACGACATCGCGTTCCGGAGCTGGGACGGCCACCCCGTCGGCGACCTGTTGCGCCCGACCACGCGGTGACGGTGCGAACGTGACCTCTCCAGAGACCATCGTGTGCGCCGATCGGGCCGACTTCGCCGACCTGATCGACCCGGACGCACGGCTGACCCAACTCGCGAGCGGCTACGTGTTCACGGAGGGCCCGGTGTGGAACGTCGTCGAGCAAGCGCTCTACTACAGCGACATCCCCGATGACCGCCGCTTCCGTTGGCGTGCCGCGACCGGGGCCGAACTCGTCGCCCACCCCACGTTCAAGGGCAACGGCATGGCTTACGACGTCGAGGGCCGGCTGATCGTGTGTGAACACGTCTCGAGTTCGATCAGTCGCTTCCACGCCGACGGGTTCCGCGAAACGATGTGCTTCCACCACGACGGCGTGTATCTCAACAGCCCCAACGATCTCGTGAGCCGCAAGCGCGACGGGTACATCTACTTCACCGATCCCGACTACGGGCGGTGGAACGATTGGATCGGCAGCGACCGGACACCGCTGCTGGGCTACACCGCGGTGTTTCGCGTGCCCCACGAGGGCGGCCCCGCCGAGTTGGTCACCGAGCCTGGCGAGTTCGACCAGCCGAACGGTCTCTGCTTCTCGCCGGACGAGTCGAAGTTGTACGTCAACGACTCGCCACGAGCCCACATCAAGGTGTTCGATGTCGCCGACGACGGCCACCTCGTCAACGGCCGCGTCCTCGCCGAGGGCATCGGCGGCACGATCGAAGGCGGGTCGCCCGACGGGATGGAATGCGACGAGTTCGGCAACGTGTGGACGACCGGTCCGGGCGGCGTCTGGGTGCTCGACCCGGACTCGGGCGAACGGATCGGGCGCATCCGGACGCCCGAAGTGTGCGGCAGCCTGTGTTGGGGCGGCGAGGACCTGCGGACCCTCTTTCTCACCACCTCCACCACGATCCATTCGATCCCGACCCGATGCACGTCGGCACCCCTGCCCCACTACGACATCGCTCGATGAGCGTGAACCACGACGAGGAGTCAGCCACATGAGCGCCAACGATCACACCAGCGACCAGGACGCCATCCGACGCATCTTCGTCGACTACGCCGGATACCTCGACGCCGGCGACTTCGCGGGATACGCAAGTCTGTTCGCGGAGACCGGCGTGCTGACGGCCCAACTCGGTGAGGCCGTCGGTCCGGCAGAGATCGAACGGACGCTCGAAGAAGCGCTCGGCCCGTATCTCCGGAGCAACCCGCCGGCGTCGATCCATGTGATGAACAACCATCGGATCGACGTCGACGGCGACACTGCGGCGACCGAGGTCATCTGGTTCTACCTGACCGTCGACGACGACAGCGTGCCAACGATCCTCCAGGCCGGGCGGTACGAGGACGAACTCGTGCGAGAGCATGGAGCCTGGAAGATCGCACGACACGACATCACACGCATCTTCGGGCGATCGCCGATGACTCCGCCGAGCGACACGAGGCTCGACCAGCTGTCCCGACGTGTCCAACGCCTGGAGGATCAGGCCGACATCTGGCGTCTCTTCATGACGTACAAGCGAGTGCTCGATCAGCGGGATTTCCATGCGTACGCGTCGTTGTTCACCGAGGACGCCGAGTGGATCGGCAACCTCGGCAAGGTCATCGGCCCCGAACAGATCGAACGGCTGCTGGCCGAGACGCTCGAGGTGTGGGACGACGATCGCGAACGCACCCACCA
>CAXBAZ010000439.1:0-4190 GCA_963973395.1 uncultured Acidimicrobiaceae bacterium | reverse complement strand
GAGGCGTCGAACTGCTCACCGGACGACCACGACACGCCGACGTAGTGCACCGTCACGTCCTGGCCCGAGGCTGCCTCGTCGCCCTCACCGACGATGTCGTCGGTGATCACGAGGTCGCTCGGGGGCGCGGTGTCGGGAACGGTCACGTCTGGCTTGCGCATGACGGCCACCGTAGCGTCGGGCACCGGGTTCACCTCAGCCGATCGCGGCGGCGAGACCGTCGGGGTCGGCGACGCTCACCCACAACGCCGAGTGGGCCTTGAACCCGATCACCTTCGGCACCGGTTCGACGAACTCGATGCACAGCCCCCGGCGGTGGTTGGTGCCGAACGTGACGCCGTCGTCGGCGAAGCTGAGCCGCAGCCCGACCGCGGTGTACCACCGGTGCGGGCCCGTGATCTCGGTGTGGTCGACGTTGTCGACGGTGGTGTCGACGTGCACTCGCCCGAACGTCGCCCGCAACGATCCGTCGTCGCCCACGTACACGCCGTCGTCGGGGCCGAGTCCGAGCACCACGAACATCGGCTTCCATCGGCGATCGAGCTCGTACGGGAAGAACAGGTCGGTCACATCGCCTCGATGATCGCCCGCAACTCGGGCCACGCCGCGGCGAACCCGGCGTGGAGCGGTCGCTGCTCGACCTCGTCGAGCGTGTCCCATGCCACCGCATCGGTCTCGAAGTTGATCGATGCACCGAACTCGCCGGACACCTCGACGACGAACGTGGTGTAGGCCCAGTCGACCGCCGGGGTGAACACGGTGCTGCCGACGACCGAGTGTTCACTCGGGATCACGCCGACCTCTTCGGCGGCCTCGCGGAGCGCCCCCTCGAGCGGCGTCTCGCCCTCGTCGAGCGCGCCGCCGGCACACGACCACGTGCCTCCCTCGTGTGCGAACGCCGAGCGCTTCTGGAGCATCACCCGCGGACCGTCGGGGAACCTGACCACGAAGACGACGCCGGCGGCACCGTAGACGCCCCACCGGACGCAGCCGTCGGAGCACTGCATGAACCCGTCGCCGGTACGTCGCACGTCAGAGCTCCCAGAGTTGGCGGGCAGCGACGATGGTGGGCATGCCGATCTCGCCGGTCGATGCCGTCTCGGGACGGTAGGCGCCGCCGACGAGCGTGCTCAGCGTGGCGCCGACGCTGTACGTGAGCGCCGAGAGGTCGTAGCCACCCTCGAGCACGACGAGCACCCGACGGGCTGCCACCAACGGTTGGAGTCGCCGGGCGAGGTCGGCGTAGTCGCCGGCGGTCAGGCCCAACCCGGCGAGCGGATCGGCACGGTGAGCGTCGAAGCCGGCGGAGATGATCAGCCAGTCGGGGGCGAACTGTTCGATCCGAGGCACGATCACATCGTCGAACGCGGCCCGGAGGGTGTCACCTGCGGTACCCGCAGGGAACGGCAGGTTCATGTTCGCGCCGACCCCGGCGCCAGCGCCGGTCTCCCGCAGCATGCCGGTTCCGGGATACAGGGGCGACTCGTGCGTGGAGACGTACAGCACGTCGGGGTTGTCGTAGAAGATGTCCTGCGTGCCGTTGCCGTGGTGCACGTCCCAATCGACGATCGCGACCTTCTCGCCCTGGGCGGCGAGCTTGGCGGCGCCGACGGCTGCATGGTTGAACAGGCAGAACCCCATCGCCCGATCCTGGACCGCGTGGTGACCGGGTGGGCGCCCCGCCGCGAACGCGACGTCGCACTCCCCTGCCCGCAATGCCTCGATGCCGCCGAGCACGGCGCCCGCGGTCCGCCGAGCCGTGTTCCACGAGCCGGGCGACGCCATCGTGTCGGGGTCGAGGTTGCCGCCGCCGGCGGCGCAGAATTGTTCGATCGCCGTGACGTACGACGGGGCGGGCACCAGCTCGAGATCGGCGACCGAGGCCAGCTCGGGGAACCGCCACTCAGTCGCGTCGTCGAGGCCGCCTTCGTGGATGCCGGCGAGCGCGGCGTCGAGACGGCCGCGGTGCTCGGGATGCCAACGCGGCATCTCGTGCTCGTCGTGTTCGGCACCGGTGAGGACGATGAGGGGAACGCTCACCTCACCAGCCTGGCACGGGAAACGCCGATCCCCACACGTGGGCGGGGTCGCACGCCGGTCAACCGGTCGGGGTGGCGTCGTCAGGGGCTGCGGGCCTCCACCGGTAGGCGCTCGCGGTCTGGCCGCCGGCGACCAGCCACGCCGACGTGCCGGCGACCAACAGTTCGAGCGGAGCGAGCCCGACGGGCGCGAGGTATTCGAGTTCGGCGACACCGCGCCGGTCACCGAACTCGTCGAGTGATTCCAGCAACGACCACTGAGCCGCGTTGTTCACGTGCTCGAACGGGTCGATGTCGGTCGCCCGGAACGTCCAGCTGCCGCGGCGTGCGTCGGTGGGCGGCCCCGGCAGGCTCAGCTTCGACGACACGGTCCGCCCGGCCGCCGCCTCGCCGTACCGGGCGAAGAACTCGTCGTCGAGGCGCGACGGCCGGCCGGTCGCGACGTCGATCTGCACCCAGAGGCTGACCGCCTCGATCGCACAGCCGGCGTCGCCACCGATCGATGTGCGGCGCTCGGCCCACGAGCGGCCGGTGCCCGTGCAGAACGTGGTCAACTCGATCGTCTCGTTGAGATGGCTCGGAGCGTCGATCCGGATCATCGTGCGACGCACGACCCAACCCATCGCGTTGGGGAGTCGCGCCGTCAACGCGTCGTCGCTCGCGACGTCCTGCAGGTAGCGGGCGATCGCGTCGAATCGGGCCAGGCCGTGTACGTCGACGTCACCCAGCCGGACGATCCTCGACGTCGAGAACCGCCGTCCTCCCTCGGTCGCCGGCAGCAACTCGGTGGCCGGAGCGACGCTCATGTGGCGTCCCCCGGGCGGAGCATGACGAGCGTGTCACCCTCGGTGCGTACCACCTCGAACCCGAAACGCTCGTACAGCCGCAGCGACGGATTCCGGCGGTCGGTGCTCAGGCTGACGCGGGGCACGGCGTCGAGCAACGATGCCAGCAGCGCCGACCCGACACCGCCGTCGCGGTGGTCCGCTGCCACAGCGATCGACAGCTCGGGTGTGCTGTCGTCGACGAATCCGTAGCCACGGATCTGGCGGACCCACGCAGCACCGACGGGACGGCCGTTGCGATCGACCGCCACCCGACCGACATCTCCGCGACGGCTGCCGAACTCCACGTGGTACGGCTGCGAGGTGGGCTCGTCGACGATCGATCGGGCGAACGGTTCGGCGCCCGGCGGCACGAACAACGCCTCGTACAGCATCTCCGACACGAACGGCCGGTCGTCGGCCGTCGCCGGGCGGACGTCGACGTCGGCGACGTGGGTCGACGCCCAGACGGCGTACAGCGGATCACCCGACGCCGCAGGGTTGCGGAGCTGGACCGTCGTCGGCCCGAACCGCCCGACGGCAGCGAAGTACGTGGCGACGATCGTGCACCGTTGCCGATCGTCGGCCGCGAGCCAGGCCCGGATCACCTTGCTCGGGAAGCATCGGTTGGAGAACGTGACGACGAACACGCCGCCCGGCCGGAGCACCCTCGCCACTTCGTCGACGACCTCGATCGGCCGCACCAGGTAGTCGATCGACGCGCAGCACGTGACCCCATCGAACGACCCGTCGTCGAACGGCAGCACCGGATCGGCGTTGAGGTCGTGCACGATCGTGTCGGTGGCGGCGGTATTGGCCTCGAGCTCGGTGGCGTTCATGCCGAGTGCGACCAGTCGCGCCGGCGACGTTTCGAAGTGCGACACCCACGACGCGCAGAGGTCGAGCACGTCACCGGTGAGGTCGAGCTCGCGATACAGCTCGCCGACCGCCGCGATCGCCGGACCGTCGATGTGGGTCACGAGCCGTTCGGGTGTGTAGAAGACCGAGTCGGGCGCCTCGTCGGCCCGATCGAAGAATCCGGGCGGGAACTCGGTCATCCCACGACCGTACCGTTGCGGTGGTCGTGCCGGAGCGGTCGGTCGCCGCGTCAGTCGGACCAGGCGGTGACGAGCGCGCGCACGCCGTCACGGAGACGTCCGGCGAACTCGTGGTCGAGCGCCGCGTCACCGATGTCGAGCCAGGTGCAGATGCCCTCGTGGAGATGATCGACCACGACGGCCGCGCTCCAGCGGCGGTACGTGGCGTCGGCGATGAACCGCACGATGATCGCGTCGGCGTACTCGGCGGCCACCAGCCGGAACATCTC
>CAXBAZ010000438.1:0-4217 GCA_963973395.1 uncultured Acidimicrobiaceae bacterium | reverse complement strand
GAGGCGCCAACAGTGGCAACGCCGCGGCCGCCGCCGCAGCCGTGGTCTGCACCTACGCCTACCCCGACGCCGACAAACTCGTCGTCACGATGAGCGCCCTCACCGATGAGCCGGTCCAGCCAGACCAGTGGGACCGCTACGCCGAACTGATCGGGATCGACCCCGCCGAGACGCCCTGGGAGGACTCCGACGCCCAAGACCGTGACGAACTCCTTGGAACCGCGATCCGGCACCTGCTCTACACCAACGCACCGGCGGCGGTGACCACACCGCCGCTGATCTGGTGGCACGGCAACGTTCCCGACGACACCGACACGAGTTGGCAAGACACACCGGTCCCGGGATGGGACGGCAACCTCGACCAATACCTCGGCGCACTCGTGAACGACTACGCCACCAACGCGGACCACAACTGGGACAACCACCGATGCATCCCACCGTTCGCCACCGCGTGCCCGCAACCCGCCGACCTCGACGCCATTCTGGCGACCATCCGCCACCTCGAATCAGGCGACGACTACACCCAACAGAGTCACTCCGTCACCGAAGACGGACGAAACGGCTCGGGGAACCCGACCGGCGCCTACCAGTACCTCTACACCTCGTGGAACGGCTACGACGGCTACCACGAAGCGTTCCTTGCACCATCCGACGTCCAAGACGCCCGCGCGACCGAGGATGTGTCCCGCATACTCGACGAGTTCGGCGGAGACCCGTCCTGGGTGCCGGTGGCCTGGTACGTCGGACTCGGCGGCGCCCGCAACGTCCAAGACGGCACATGGTCGCTCGCCTACCTACCGAACCCGGCCTTCAATACGCTGTCGATCGGCGACTACCAGGCCAAGTGGCTCGACCACTACACCACCATCGCCTTGCCGACCGCGGGCGTCGAGCCCGCCGACTGCCCCCAAGGCGGAATCGCCGCCGTCGCATGGGGTGAAACCCAACTCGGCGCTCCGTACGCCGCCATCGACCCCTACCGATTCGGCACCCCGGCCTGGCCCGGAGGATCGCTCACCGGCTCCCGCGGCGACCCCTACACATTCCCAGCCGGCACCGTCGTCTACGACTGCTCCGGCTTCGTCATCGCCGCCTGGCGTGCAGCCGGCGTCGATCTCGTCGCCCAGTACGGCCTCTACGGCTCCCAGGCCTTCCCGAACTCACCCCTCGAGGAGGTCCACCCAACAGCGATCGCGCCGGGCGACCTCGCCGTCTACGGCCCCAACAGCAATGGCGTCGGACACATCGTCACGATCCACCACGTCGGCGCCGACGGCACCGCCCACACCATCGAAGCCTCACCCAGTAAAGGCGTCCACATCGGAACCGTCGACTGGTCCCGCGTCACCAGCATCAAGCGCCCACCAAGCCCCTGACCAGGTGGGACCTCTGGCCCCTCCGACCCGTAACTGCAGCCCTGGGGCCGTGGGTTGGCCTCGCCGGTGCCAAACGCATCGACCGCCTCATCGCGAAGTTCGGACGCCGCGGCCCACGGCGCCCCCACTGTGGGTGGCCACCAGGATTTGCCCGTTGCGGCCAACGACGACTGCCAAGTGACGGCCAAGTCCTTCACGCTCCGCGGTCATGTGGGTGGCGGGACCACAGCAATCGAGTCGCCATCCACCGGCACTTCTGGGGCAGGCCGGTTTGAATCGGAGTTCGACTCGCTGTCGACCCCACCGATCGACTTCGCCCCGACTCGTCGATCTCCACTCGTCGGCCGGATTTCGACAGAACGGGCGGGGCCCTTTCCGCAGCTGATCAATCAGCAAACAGGACGATCTACGACGCTGGTGCGAGGCGGGCGAGATTTCCGCAGAACTCGCGGAACGTGTCATCGGCGAACGAGACCATGGCACCAGCTGCGGCATCCATCGCCACCATTCTCCCACCCCACTCGACATCGTTCTGCTGCGGCCAGGCGAGCGGTGCCGGCTCGGGTGCTTGTCGAGTGCTGCCGTAGACGCCGCGCTTGTATACCTTGTGCGTGACGGCATGACGCAACGTGACGATTGAGTCCCAGTCCGTTGAGCCCAATCGAACCACGAATGGGTCGACGAGCGGTGCGAGGGGCGCTGGTGCGGGTGCCTTCTTGAGGCTGTTTGCGATCTCCGCCGCGTCCATCTCCCGGCTGGGCAACCCGCTTCTGCCGAGAAGCCGACCGAGCGCTGCTGCGCACAAATCGACGACCGTGGCCGAACATCGGGCCGAGAGGTTCAGCGACACCGAGAAGCCACCCTCGGAATCGGTGACGATCGCACGCAGCATCTCGCCGTATGCGGCCTCCGTCGCCATCGCCGCGATCCGAGCGCCGACGTGCGCGGCCTGAAGTTGAAACGCAGCGATGGCTAAGGGTGAGATCGCCGATTCGGCGTTAGTTCCGAGAAACAACCGACAGGCGTCTCTGGTGCCAACAGCGATGTTGAACAACTCGGTGTGTGGCGGCACATTCGGCAGTGTCATCTCGCCTACGTTCCTCAGATCAGCCCGTGACCCGACAAGAACGTTCGCCACGCGTCGACCGCTCCTTCGGCCACATCGATGGCGTCGTACTCGACTCCATCCGACTGAATGTAGAAGCGGTGTGCCGATGTCCCGGCGCCGAGTTGCACAGTCGCGTCGTTGCGTGTTATGTCGGTGCCCTTGTCGCCAGTTCGTGTGGTCGTGAGATTGAAGTGTTTGGAGCCGTTGGCGATATCGGCGCTGATTTGCAGGTTTGTGTCGCGGTTGATTAACGCGTCGCCGTCGGCCTTCGTCAGCGGGATCGCCGGGTCATTGCCGGTCCAATCCTTGAGGTGGTGAACGGCCTCGAAGAACGACTGGACCGAATCAGTAGCCCAGATCGTCCCTCCGGGCGCACCGCGGTACACGGCCCGCACATCGTCAAGTCGGCGCAGTACGCGCTCCCAATGATCTCGCCACGTCTGGTTCAGCATCGAAAGCATCCAGCCATCCAGTAAACGCTAGGGCGTGAGGTGGCCCTGCGGACGCGCAGCGAACATCGTCACCAAACGCCGGCAGCGGGCGTCACGATGACACGAGCCCACGGCTACTTGCCGTGGTCGTCGCTGGCACACAGTTGGACGTTTGCGGGCAGATCGCGAGCTCATCGACACCCCCACCGCTGCACTCGCCCGTGACATCCGTGCCGGATAACGGCATCAGCGTCGGCGAGCGCGAAGCGAAGCATGGAATCCGGATTTCTCAACCCGTACGTTGTCGACATGGCACGCATGCGCGCCAAATCATGACGTGGGCCGCTCGAATGAGGCTCAGAAGTGTCGGATTGGTTGCTGGCCGATTAGCCGCTCGACCTGCTTCGTGAGTACATCCATCGAATGCCCCGATCGCGGAGCAAACGCGAGAACAGCCGAGGGGAACTCCCATGTCAGACTTCCCGACTGGTGTAGGTCAGCGAGAACTCGCGGGACGGCCCGTTTCGCGGGTTCCGCGCCGAGGCTGTTGTACGACAGGCCCGCGATGGTCTCTGCAGCCTCGGCAACGTCGTCGGGCAACGCCGATTCAGTGTCGCCGGTCGCAAGATTCAAGGCACCGACCGCCCTAGCCCAGCCCAGCATCGGACAGGAAGGCAGCTCCAACACCGCAGCGCAGCCGTCGCCCTGCACGCGCGACAATCCTTCCCCTAGCACAGCCCAAGTCGCCTCATAGATGAGAACCGCCCGATCGAGGCTGACCCTCGCACGCCGCGTCCACCGTCGCGCCTTCGGGAAGTACGCGAGTACCGGCGCCTCGCTGTACAGGTGTACGTCGGACATCACAACAGCGCCCGCTGATTGCTCCAGCGTCCAGCGAGCCGCCACGAGGTCGATGCCTCGCCCTGCGGCCGTGGACGGGCACCACGCGTACTGGCCCGTTCCATGGAGGCTCATCCTACGCGGGCCCAAATGCACCACGGGTACACACGCACTCTGGCTCCAGCGTCCGCCTATAGGCCGAGTTCGTCGGCGAGTTCGTTCGATGCCTCGAGCTTCTCGACCGCTGCCAGCTCTCTGGCCGCCTGTCGGACGCGGCCGAGCAACGTGTCATCGTCAGCTGCGACGCGAGCGGCCGCGACCAACAGGCACTCCGCACCGGTGACCCACCGCGAGTCGCGCAGCTGACGCACAACCCGCGCGTAGGGGAGCGTCGCGGCAAGGCGACACAGCTCACGCACCAATTGCGCCGCAGGCATCAAAGCGTGCGTCGAGGGCGCGGCG
>CAXBAZ010000437.1:0-4221 GCA_963973395.1 uncultured Acidimicrobiaceae bacterium | reverse complement strand
GTGCTGCTGGCGTGCGTGCCGCTGGTCGACCGGCCACCCGGTGACGGCTCGCCGCAACCGTCACGGTTCGCCGACGCGGTCCGCAGCCCGGTGTTCCGGCGGGTCCACCTGTCGGCGTTCGCGCTCGGCCTCGCCCTGTTCGTGCCGTTCGTGTTCGTCGGCCAGTACGCCAAGGAGCGCGGCATCGACGCGGTGCAGGCGGCCGTGCTCGTCGGTGTGCTCGGCGGATCGAGCGTGTTGTCGCGGATCGGCTTCGGTTCGCTGGTCCGGCGGTTCGGTTCGTTCCGGCTGTACCGCGGCTGCTTCGTCATCCACGCCGTCAGCTTCCTGATCTGGCTGGTCGCCGGTTCGTCGTATGCACTCCTGGTCGTGTTCGTGCTCGTGCTCGGCGTCGGCTACGGCGGGTTCGTCGCGCTCAGCCCGATCCTGATCTCCGACCGCATGGGCATCGCCGGGCTCGGTTCGATCCTCGGCGTGCTCTACACCGCACCCGGGCTCGGCGGCCTGATCGGGCCCCCCGCCGCCGGGTGGCTGATCGACCGCACCGACTCGTACCGGTGGGCGATCGTCGCATGTCTCGTCGCGGCCACGCTGTCGGTGGTGCTGCTGACGGGACTCCCGGTCGACGATCAGGGTCGACTCGAGCGCGCCGACGACGCCCGCGGCTGACGTTCAGACGTCACGTTCGTAGCGGAGGATCTCGTCGACGACCTGCCGTTCGTCGTCGGTGATCGTGATCAGGTCGCGGTACTCGCGTCCCGTGGCCAGCGATTCGAGCACCGCCCACACGGGGTGCCGCTCGGTCCAGTACTGCGCTCCCAGCAGCACCATCGGGGACGCTGGCCCGAACGACACGTAGTGGTTCTGGGCCGCGTCCTGGAAGATCTCCTGGATCGTGCCGGCGCTGCCCGGTGCGAACACCACGCCGTACGTCGCGATCGCGAGCAGGCCCTCTTCGCGCACGCTGTTGGCGAAGTACTTCGCGATCCGGGTGGCGAACGCGTTCGGAGGTTCGTGGCCGTACATCCATGTCGGGATGCCGATCGACTCGTACCGGTCGGCCGGGAGCGACCAGCGCTCGCGGACGACGAACGCCCGGTCGAGCCAGTCGGGATCGGCGTACTCGTGCCCGTCGGGTGCGCCCGGCGGACGCGGTGCCAGCAGCTCGATCGCGGCGTCGAGCTCGCCGTCGTCGAAGTTCGCCATCCACACGCCGAGATGGGTCGCCTCCATCGCCCCGGGGCCGCCGCCCGACAGCATCAGATGACCGGACCGGGCGAGTGAGCGGGCGATGCGGGCGACGGATGCGTAGGTCGGGTCACGACGCTCGAGCCCGTGACCGCCCATGATCGCCACCGGCCTGGCACCGTCGATCGCCTCGTGGAGCGCATCGGTGATCGAGTGGTCGTGCAGCCGGCGCGCCAGTGTCTCGTCGATCATGGCGGGATACTGGCGGCCGGTCGCCACCCAGTGCCGGTACACGCGGGCGTCCAACGTCTCGTCGTAGCCGGCGCCGGCGACTGGGTCGAACCCGGCGAAGAGCTCCTCGGGCGTGTAGAGGTGGGCGCGGTGGGCGGTGTACGGCCGGTCGTCGTCGTCACGGATGACGGTGGCACCGGTGGTGGTGAGATGGCCGGCTGGGGCGGGTGTCAGCCGGCACGACAGGAACAGGCAGCCGCGGAACGAACCCGACTCGAACCCGGGTCGGTCGCGCAGGTCGAGTGCCTGGAATGCAGCGGGCGGACGCTCGGGGCCGAGGGCCACCCAGGTCGAGCACGCCGTCAGGTCGTCGATCTCGAGCATCCTGCGGAACCTATCCACCTCGTCGATCTGCGCCAGCGATCGGGGGCTGGTGTCCACCGATCGCTCGCGCGAATGGAAGGATCAGAGGCGGCGGGTGAAGCGGGCGGTGTCGAGGTCGTAGTCGAACCCGACCCGGGCGAGGTAGTTGCGGTGCGTCTCGTTGCCGCCGGGCGTGGTGACCCGCTCGAACCCGGCGTCGCGCAGGACACCGGCGCCGGCGCCGTACAGCCAGTCCCCGAGCCGCGAGTCGCGGTAGGCCCGCAGCACGTAGTCGAGCGTGATGTCGAGGCAGTCGTCGTGACGGTCACCGAGCACGACCCCGGCGGGCAGACCGTCGCGGGTGAGCACAATGGCGACGTCGGGCACGTGGGACGGGTCGTACTCGGGCTGGAAGACCAGGATGTCGCGGGCGTGGTTGGCGAGGAAGTCCGCGAGGAACGGCGAGTCGGCCGGCACGACGACGGCGCCGAGGTCGCGCCGCCCACCGAGCTCGCGCGACAGGAACCAGACGTTGAGGCATGCGATCGACGAGTTGGTGATGATGATCGGCACCGAACCGATCAGGAATCCGTAGGTGGTGAACGTGACCGAGCCGGCGAGCGAGATCAGACGCAGTCGGACCACCGACGTCATCGCCAACGAGGTGACGACGAGCGCGGACGCCAGGTAGCCGACCAGCTCCTGCCACTCGAACGACATCAGGACGTGACCATCAGCATGAGCATCCGCGACGTTGCACCATCGGTGACGTGCACCATCAGAGACCTTGCAGGCGGGCGACGACCTCGCCGAACTCGCGCACGGTGTCGGCGATGATGTCGGCCACGGGACGCACGGCGTCGATCCGGCCGGCCACCTGGCCGCTCAGTGCGATCGCGGCGTTCATGTCACCGCCGAAGTAGAGCGCCTGGGCGTCACCGAAGTCTCCGAACACGTTGTGCTCGGCGTCGACGAGCGCCGACGTGCGATCGGTCCGGAGCGCCCGCAGCGCGGGGGAGTGGCGTTGGTTGAGGAAGACGGTGTCGGTCTCGGCGGCGTCGACGATCGCCTGCTTCCAGTTGGCGTGTACCGGCGATTCGGCCGCCGACACCATGCGGGTGCCCATCTGGACGCCCTCCGCCCCGAGCGCGAACGCGGCGGCCATCGTGGCGCCGTCGGTGATGCCACCGGCGGCGATGATCGGCACGTCGACGCGCGATCGGATGAGGGGCACCAGCACCATCGTCGACACCGGCGTCGGGCTCTTGAACCCGCCGCCCTCGCCGCCCTCGACCACGAGCCCGTCGACGCCCGCGTCGACCGCCTTGAGCGCGGCGGCGAGCGTGGGCACCACGTGGTACACCGTCAAACCAGCGGCCTTCAGCGTGGAGGTGTACTTCGTGGGTGAACCGGCCGACGTCGTCACGAACTTCACACCCTGGTCGATCACGAACTCGGCGATCGCCGGGTCGCGCACGAACGCCTGGGCGATGTTCACGCCGAACGGTCGATCGGTGAGGTCGCGCATGCGGGCGATCTCACCCTTGACGGCGTCGAGCTCACCCGACGAGGTCTCGATGATGCCGCACGCCCCGGAGGCCGACACCGCCGACGCGAGTCGGCTGCGCGCGATCCAGCCCATCGGCGCCTGCACGATCGGGATCTCGACCCCGAGATCGCGGCTGACCCGATTGTCGAAGGCAGGGTGGGCGAACGGCACCCCAGCAACCTACGCGATCGACATCGCCCGACCGCAGCCGTCGGGCGATGACGATCGTGTGGTCAGCCCTTGACCGAACCGGCGAGGATGCCGCGGACGAAGTAGCGCTGGAGCGCGAAGAACACGATCAGCGGGATGAACGCCTGGACGAACGCCGCCGCCGGCAGCAGGTGCTCGTTGCGGCCGAAGTCACCCGCCAGGTTCGCGATGCGGATGGTGGTGACGAGGGCGTCGGGGTTGGCGCCGGCCATCGTGTTGGCGATCAGGTAGTCGTTCCAGGTCCACAGGAACTGGAAGATCGCGAACGCGGCGAGCACCGGCACCGACAGCGGGAGCACCAGCCGCCAGAACACCGTGAAGTGGTCGGCGCCGTCGATGCGGGCAGCTTCGAACAGGTCTTTCGGCAGCCCGGAGATGTAGTTGTGCAGCAGGAAGATCGCGAACGGCAGCGCGAACCCTGTGTGGGTGAGCCACACCGCCGTCGTGGTGCCGGCGAGATCGAAGTCGGGGATCAGGGTGATCGTCTTGTCGAGCCACGGCAGCGTGATGTGGGCGCCGCTCACGTACAGCTGCAGCAGCGGGATGAGGGCCACCTGCAGCGGCACGGCGAGCAGCGACACGGTGGCGATGAACAGCCACTTGCGACCCTTGAAGTCGATCCAGGCGAACGCATAGGCCGCGAAGGAGGCGATCGCGATCGGGATGATCGCGGCCGGGAT
>CAXBAZ010000436.1:0-4223 GCA_963973395.1 uncultured Acidimicrobiaceae bacterium | reverse complement strand
CGACGAGGCGCAGACCGTCGTGCGAACGAAGGTGAAGAGGCGTCGGAGTCATCAGGGTCTCTCGGGTCGGGGGTGAAGATGAGATGCCCGGGGAGTCGACGCATCGGCGAGGCGGGATTCTGATCGGTCTCGATCGCTGTCGCCGCTGGGGGTCGCGGGAGCGCACGAGAGATCGAATCCGCTGTAGTCGTTTGCGGCGGAGTTGCGGCATTGTTCGGCGTACAGCGGGATCCCGCCTGGATAGTTGAGAAGCTCGCGCTTCTTGCCAGGGATGTTGGCGCCCATGTACCACGAGTCGGCTTTTGGGAACAGCGTCATCTGGCTGATCATTGTGACCTGTTCGCCCCACGCCTGCTCAGCTTCGCGTGTCGCTTCGATTCGGATCACACCTCTGTCACGGAGATCGGTGAGCAACTGGACGACCCATCCGCCCTGCACCTCTGCGCATGTGGGTCCGTTACAGAAACCGGACGGGCTCTGCGGACCGTACAGGTAGATGAGATTGGGAAATCCAGCGCTCGCGAGGCCGAGGTGGGTGTGTACACCGTCGGCCCACGAGTCCTTCAGTCGGCGGCCGCCGCTGCCCGCGAAGTCGATGCTGGTGAGGCCGCCGGTTACGGCGTCGAATCCGGTCGCGAGGACGATGAGGTCGAATTCGTAGTTCGTGGCAGTCGTGCGCACCCCGGCCGGCGTGATCCGTTCGATCGGCGCGGCCTGGAGATCGATGACGACGATGTTGGCCTGGTTGAACGCGTCGTAGTATGTCTGCTCGAGTGATGGGCGTTTCACGCCGAACGGGTGAGGTGGTTCGGAGGGCGCAAGTATCTCGGCGACCGCGGGATCGTGGACTCGTTCGTGGACTTTGCCACGCCAGAAGTCGTAGGCGGTTCGATTGGCGGTCTCGTCGATCATGATGTCGCTGTAGTTGCCGGCCCAGAATGTGAATCCTCCGGCTTGCCACATGCGTTCGAATCCGGCGTGCCGTTCGTCATCGTCGACCTCGAATGCGCCATGGTCGTTTCTGACGATGTCGAATCCGGCGAACGTTTCGGTTCGTCTCTGGAAGAGGGCCGGATAGTCGGCCTTGGCTGCGTCTTGTTGCTCGCGCGTGAGCGGGCGTTGTTGCATGGCGAGCGCCATGATCGGTGTCCGCTGGAACACGGTGACGCTCGCTGCGATTTTCGCAGCTTCCTGGGTGACCTGTACGCCGCTGGCTCCCGTTCCGATGATGCCGACGCGAAGGTCGGTCATGTCGATGCCTTCCTGGGGCCAGCGGGCGGTGTGCGTGGAGATGCCGCGAAACTCACTCAGTCCTTGGAAGTCGGGGATGTGGGGCTTCGACGCGAACCCGGTGCACACCACCATGAACCGGCATCGCAACGCGTCGCCCGTCGCGGTGGCGACCTCCCAGGTCGCACTCATCTCGTCCCAGGTGGCACCGGTGACCCGAGTGTCGAACCTGATGTCGCGGCTCAGGTCCCATTTCTGATCGAGATACGCGAAGTAGCGGCGAAGTGCTCTCCAGTCGGGAAAGCGTTCGTCCCAGTACCAGTCGCGCCAGAGATCCGGGTCGGAAAACTCGTACACGGGCACGTGTGAGTCGACGCGGGCCCCCGGGTAGCAGTTCCAGTGCCAGATCCCGCCGAGCCCGGATCCGGCCTCGAGCAGCACGACGGAGAACCCCTGGGCGCGGAGCTTGTGGAGTTGATAGACGCCAGCGAAGCCCGCACCGACGATGACGATGTCACGGTCGAGGTGTTGCACCGTCATGGCTGCGTGACGCCGCGGGCGACGTCGGCCCACTTCGACATCGAGGTTGGATCGGTTGACCAGTCGAGGCCACCGAAGTAGTTGACGACTCGATCTGCGAGTCCGTCGTAGCGGCCGAGAATCTTGTCGGCGAGCTCGTTGAACCTGCCGGTCACGATGAAGTGGGACAGCAGTTCATCGGAGACCTCGGCGGACATTCCGGCCATGTCTCGAGCCTTCTGCCGCTCGCGGATTCGATCGGTCGTTCCCTCGAATCCGAGTTGCTCGAAGATGAATGCGTAGTTCGGTGTCGACCCGTAGAACGCGACCTGCATGCGAGCAAATTCACGCCACTTCGCTTCATCGTCGTCGGTGGTGGGCACGATGAACGCAGGCACGATGATCTCCAGGGCGGCGGCGTCTCGTCCGGCCACGGCCGCACCCTCGGCAACATTGGGGAGCACGGTCTCGGTGATGTAACCGGGGTGGTTCAGCGGGTGGACGTGCACGCCGTCTGCGACTTCACCCGCCATGCGCAGCATCCACGGGTTCACCGCTGCGATGTCGATCGGAGGATCGGCTGTCTCGATCTGACCCGGTGACCACTGCGCCGGCAGAAGATCGAGGTTGAAGAACTCGCCCTCGAAGGCGAGCCGTTCATCGCCGCGAAATGCCCGGAAGATGGCATGCATGGCCTGTACGTACTCCTTCAGCCGCGGGCCGGGATGGTCGAAGTCGGAGCCGTAGCGCCGGGTGATGTGGGCCTTGACCTGTGTGCCGAGCCCCAGCCGAAAGCGCCCCGATGTCGCCTCGGCGAGTTCCCAGGCGATTTCGGCGGTGACCATCGGGCTGCGTGGGAACGCCACGGCCACGCCGGTCAGGATGTCGATGTCGGCAGCAAGAGCGGCAGCGCCACACCCCATGTACGCGGTGCGCGCTCCCTCGGTGACGACGATTCCCGAGTAACCGGAGCGAGCGGCGGTCTCGGCGAACGTCGCCATCGAGCGAAGGGGGAGACCACTGGTCATGACGTCGAACTTCATGAGATGGCTCCGACATCGACCACTTCGTGGTCACGCTTCATCCTTGTGTGTTTCGCTGGACACATCTGCGTTCTCCTCGTTGGGAGCCATTCTTGCACCGATTGCCTACCCAAGATACATCTGACATGATGTGTCGCATGAGCAGTGCAGTTTCGACGGCATCGGACACAGGGGCCGATGTGGCCGCTGCTGCAAGCGCCTGGTTCGAGGCGAACTGGGATCCGGATCTGGAACTCGGCGCGTGGTGGTCGTTGCTCGCCGATTCGGGGTGGGGGTTTCCGACCTGGCCGTCAGACCGCTACGGCCGTGACGTCAGCCCGCATGATGCGCCGCTGGTCGCTCTGGCGCGGCGCGAGGTGGGTGCCCTGGGTCCTCCTGCGGGGATTGCGGCGAATCTCGCCGGCCCGACGATTCTGGCGCACGGCACGGAGGAGCAGATGGATCGGTTCCTTCCGGGCATCGTCGGCGGTGAGATCTGGTGTCAGTTGTTCAGCGAGCCGGGCTCTGGGTCCGACCTGGCATCCCTGCAGACCCGGGCGGAGTTGGACGGCGATCAGTGGGTCGTGAACGGGCAGAAGGTGTGGACTTCGGGGGCGCACGTCGCCCGGTTCGGCATCCTCGTCGCACGTACGAATCCGGACGTGCCCAAGCACCAAGGTCTCACCTACATGGTGATCGACATGGATCAGCCTGGCATCGAGGTTCGGCCGATTCGGGAGATGACCGGGCGTTCGATCTTCAACGAAGTGTTCCTCACCGACGCGATCGTGCCGATCGAGAACACGCTCGATGCCGTCGGATCGGGGTGGGCGGTGGCTCTCACGACCCTGGCGAACGAGCGGACGATGCTCAGCGCTGGTTCGTTCGGCAGTTCCGGAGGCGGGATGTCGATCACCGAGTTCGATCTGACCGCGCGGGCGGGCGATCTCGTCCGTGACGTCAAACCGAGTGACAGTGCTCCGGCGGGCGGAGTGGGCACGTTGCTTCGTCACCTCATCGATGAGTACGGGCTCGCCGATGATCCGATCTTCCGTCAGGAGTGGGCGACGATTCACTCACTGCTCGAGATCGCACGCTTCACCGATCTGCGCGTCAAAGGGGCGATCGAGAAAGGCGGCCGCCCTGGCCCTGAGGTGTCGGTGGGCAAGCTGGCCGCAAGCCATCCCGGCCTTCTGAGCATCATCGTGCCGCGCCACACGACGCGCGGCGACGAGATCGAGGCCGAACTGACCGGCGCCGGCCTCAAGGTCGCGCGGCGCAGTCGCGGCGACCTTCCCGACGCGGAAACCGATATCCTGCTCGGCGACACGATGGGCGAGATGGGGCTCTATCTGCGGCTCACCGACATCGCCTTTCTCGGCAAGTCGGTGACCGGCGAGGGCGGCCAGAACCCGCTCGAGGCGGCGATGCTGGGCACCGCGATCCTGTCCG
>CAXBAZ010000435.1:0-4226 GCA_963973395.1 uncultured Acidimicrobiaceae bacterium | reverse complement strand
CGCGTCGGTCTTCGACGGGTTGGTCGTGCGCGTCCTCGCCGGAATCGTCCCGGCATGTGCGTCGCTCGACGACGACGCGGCTGCGTCGATGGCCGAGCGGCTGAGCGGCGTCCACCAGGCTCTGGCGCTGGTCGATCACCCGTCCCGCCACCGCGCGTTCCCGCAGGTGCTCGAGCAGCTGAGCGAGGGCCAGGGGCACGGCCGCATCCACGGACGTGCGACGCGGATCCTCCACGACACCGGACATTGGTCGGCGGCCCGGGTCGAGCAGCGCCTCGGTCGAGCCTTGTCGTACGGCACCGCCCCTGCCGCGGGTGCGGCGTTCGTCGAAGGGTTCCTCGCCGGCAGCGGCACGGTGCTCGTCCACGACGCCGAACTCCGATCGGTGGTCGACCGCTGGCTGTCGTCGCTCACGCCCCAGGCCTTCGACGAGACCGTCCCGCTGCTCCGCCGCACCTTCGGCTCGTTCGAGGCGGCCGAACGGCGCCAGCTGGGCCGGCTGGTTGCGGGCGCGGAGCGCGAGGTGCTCGTCGGTTTCGGTCCGGCGCACGATCCGGTCCGAGCTGCCGCGGCGCTCGTCACCGTGCGTCACCTGCTGGGCCTCCCGGTGGAGTCACCGTGACCGGCCACGCCGCGGCCGGCCACAGTGCGGCCGACGACACGGCACGGGTCTCGGAGGCCGAACGGTTGCGGAGATGGCGGCTCGTGCTCGGCGGCGGTGACGCCGACGGTACCGGTGGCGAACTCGGAGGTGACGATCTGCGCATCGACGCCGCGATGGCCGCGGTCTACGACCACGACGGCCGGCGGCCCGGCGGTCGCGGTGCGGGGCGCGCCGGTGGGCTCGGACGCAGCGCGCCGCGGGTCGCCCGCTGGCTCGGCGACATCCGCACCTACTTCCCGAAGCCCGTCGTCCAGGTGATGCAGCGCGATGCGATCGACCGGCTCGACCTCCGCCAACTCCTGCTCGAGCCAGAGCTGCTCGAGTCGATCGAACCCGACATCCACCTGGTGACGCTGCTCGTCGAGCTCAACCATCTCTTGCCCGACGAGACGCGGGCGACGGCCCGTCAGGTCGTTGCGCAGGTGCTGGCCGATCTCGAGTCCCGGCTCACAGAACGCACGCGCTCGGCCGTCGACGGCGCGCTCGCCCGCGCCAACCGCTCGCGGCGGCCCCGCCGCGGCGACGTCGACTGGCTGCGCACGATCCACGCCAACCTGCGCCACTACCAACCGCAGTACGGCACGGTGATCCCCGAGCGGTTGATCGGGTTCGGTCGCCGTCAGCGCAGTCTGGCCAAGGAGGTCGTGATCGCCGTCGACCAGTCGGGCTCGATGGCCGACAGCGTCGTCTACGCCTCGCTGTTCGGTGCGGTGCTGGCGCAGCTCCCGTCGTTGCAGACGCGCCTGATCGCGTTCGACACGGCGATCACCGATCTGACCCCGGTGCTGCACGACCCGGTCGACGTGCTGTTCGGCGTACAGCTCGGTGGCGGCACCGACATCGCCGAGGCTCTCGGCTACTGCCGTCAGCTGATCACCCGGCCGACCGACACGGTGCTCGTGCTGATCAGCGACCTGTTCGAGGGAGGCAACGCCGACCTGATGCGCTCCCGCGTCGCCCAGCTGACCCGGTCGGGAGTGCGGGTGCTGTGCTTGCTCGCGCTGAGCGACGAAGGCGCGCCGGTGCACGATCGTCAGGCGGCCGCCGACCTGGTCGAACTCGGAGCGACCGTCATGGCCTGCACCCCGGACCGTTTCCCCGCCGTGCTCGCCGAAGCGCTCGAGGGCGGACCCACCGGCTGACACGAGGGCCGTCGATCCGCACCACCGCGAACCGCCGGTCGCAGTCGATCGGATGAGTATGGTTCGACCCGCATGTGCTGGCTCGCGACGGTTCCTCTGCCGCCGCTGGACGAACATTCGTTGCTCGTCTTCTGGTGCCAGATCCTGGTCGTGCTCGCGCTCGCCCGCATCGGTGGATATGTCGTTCGGCTCGCCGGCCAGCCGCGTGTGATCGGCGAGCTGTCGGCAGGGGTGCTCGTCGGACCATCCGTGTTCGGTCGGCTCTCGCCGGACGGGTTCGAATGGCTCTTCCCGCCGAGTGAGCGACAGGCAGGGCTGCTGCTCGGGCTGGCCTGGATCGGCATCGTGTTCCTGCTCGGCATCACCGGGGCCGAGGTCGATGTCTCGATGATCCGCCGCCAGGGCCGCGCCGCGATGTCGGCAACCCTCGGGAGCCTGATCGTCCCCCTCGCCTTCGGCGCTGTGGTCGCGTCGGCACTCCCGGCCGACATGATCGGGGCCGAGGGCACCCGAACGGTGTTCGTGTCGTTCTTCGCTGTCGCCTTCGCCATCTCGTCGCTCCCGGTCGCGGCTCGCATCCTGGGGGACCTCGGGTTGTCCAAGGAACCGTTCGCGCAGCTCGCCTTGGGCGTCGCCACCGCCAACGACGTCGTCGGTTGGATGCTCCTCGGCGTCGTCGTCGGCGTCGCTGAATCGGGCACGTTCGCACCCGGCTCGCTCGTCGTCACCGTCGCCGTCGTGACGGCGACTGCCGGGCTCGTGCTGAGTTTCGGACCGCGCGTCCTCGATCGCGTCTCCGATGCCGTCGAACGCCGATCCGGTGGGCCGGCCGCCGAAGCCAGCCTCATCGCGCTGACGGTCGTCGGTGTGGGGACGATCACCCATGCGGTCGGCATCGAGGTGGTGATCGGTGCCTTCATCGCCGGGATCGCCATCGGTGGCAGCCGTCTCGGAGCCGGCACGGGCATGGCAGCCATCACGTCGATCACCAACGGGATCTTCGCCCCGCTCTTCTTCGCGATCGCAGGGATCAGGGTCGATCTGTCCAGGCTCGGATCGGCTTCGGTGGCGCTCTGGGCGGTGGTGGTCACCGTCGCCGCCACGGTCGCGAAGATCTCCGGCTCGTACGTCGGCGGCCGTGTCGGCCGACTCGGGCGGCGGGACTCGTTCGGCCTCGGGGCCACGCTGAACGCCCGTGGGGCGCTCGAGATCGTGGTCGCGACCGTCGGCTTGTCACTGGGTGTCATCGGCGACACCGCGTACACGATCATCATCGTGATGGCGCTCGTCACCACGGCCATCACCGGACCACTGCTCAAGCGCACCCATTCGACGACGGTGCGCCGGCCATGACCGGGCCGTCGCGCGGTACAGGTGGTGCCGGCGGTGCACCGTCCGCCTGCATCTGACGCTTCCGCCGCCCGGCCGGGAGGGGGTCAGTGGCGGTTCGGTCGCCCGATGAACACACCGAACCCGTGCAGTACCGACGCGACGGAGGCCACTCCGATGTGGTTCGGCCGTCCGGCGGAGGTGAGCGGCAGCGTCGAGAGCACGATGAGCGCCGCCCCGTGCGCGGCGGCGGCCGCCGGGTTCGTCCGACGCCGCGTCCAGGCCGACAGGCCGAGAAAGACCAGGCTCGATGTCAGGGAGGCTTGATGAAGCCGGCGTGGGACGAGTCGCCCCGTGCGGCGACGGGCGTACAGCTGGGAGCCGGTTCCGAACACGATGCCGCTCGCCAGCGATGCGGTGGCGAAGCGAACCACGGCCCGAGCGTACCCTCCGTCCGGCTCGACGGGTCCGGGTGTCAAGGTGCTCCGACGCGGGTACGGGTCGGTCCTGCAGGGGACGAAAGGTTCGGGCAACGGAGCATCCATGGAGTTCATGGACGTCGTACGACGACGCAAGACGACGAACGGTCCGTTCTCGCCGCGCCCGGTGAGCGCAGAACACCAACGGACGCTCGTCGAGGTCGCCGGCATGGCGCCCTCCCACTTCAACAGCCAACCTTGGCGTTTCGTGCTCGTCGACGACCCCGAGCGCATCGACCGGATCGCCGAATGGAGCGGCGAATCGATGACCACCGTGTTCCGCGAGGGTCGCTTCTTCACCCGCTATCGCCGTCACTTCCGGTTCTCCGAAGAGGAGATGGAGCACCACCGCAGCGGCATCCACTTCGATCGCCTGCCGTCGGTCCTCAAGCCGTTCACCCGGTTCGTCTTCACGAGCCGGGCGACCACACTGATGAATCGACTCAAGGTTCCCCAGATGCTCGGTCGCGACAACCGTGAACTGGTCGCCGGTGCGCCGCTCGTGCTCGCCGTGCTGCTCGATCGCACCGAGTACGTGCCCGGTGAGCTGTCGGGCTTCTACTCGGTCTTCGGCATGGGCGCCGCGATCGAGAACGTGTGGCTCGCGACCGT
>CAXBAZ010000434.1:0-4235 GCA_963973395.1 uncultured Acidimicrobiaceae bacterium | reverse complement strand
CGCCCGCCACGTCGGCCGACGACATCAGCGAGACGCACGACATCTCCGACGACGACGGCGACGACCTCCAACTCCTGGTCGGGATCGGTCCGGCGATCGACGAGATCCTGAACGGTGCCGGCATCCGGACGTACAGGCAGCTCGCCAACTCCTCCGCCGACTCGCTGCGCGAGATCCTGCCCGACATCCACGACGATCGGGTCGAACGGGAGGATTGGATCGGCCAGGCGCGGGCGATGGTCGAGGCGATCGGGCGCGGTGAGGATCCGCACGACGTCGCGCGCGGCGACCGGTCCAGCTGACCACTCAAGCAGTCGCACGCGCCTGCCGATGCAACGGCGTGCTCCGATCGCCGTCCACCGAGTTGCTCCGCCGGCTGTGTGCCGCCGCCGACGCGTCGGACTGCGATCTCGATCGTGCGCTGTGTGACGTCGGTGTGCTGCCCCCGGCCGACCTCACCGCGATCCGGCAGGTGCTGCAACACCGCGGCACCGAGGTCGCCCGTGCGCGCAACGCCGACGGTCACGTCATCCTGCAGGTGGTCCGCCACGCTCAGCTGACGGCGTTGATCCACCACGACGGCCGCGTCCACGTCCTCACCAACGCCGCCTGACGGCCCGTTCGAGCGCGAGCGGTGACCGGCCCGGATTACGCGCGCGGCTCGGGTCAGTGGGAGGAGGGCCGGTTCGTGGACCGGTAGCGGGTCCTGATCGACGCGGCGTCGTGGCGAGGCTCGACCCGATCGCCACTGCCGAGGCGCCATCGTTCCGCAACGGACACGAAGTCACCGCCGCCGAACACGACAGCTGCTTGGAGTGCGGCTCCGGTCGCCACGGTCTCGTCGGTGGTGGGGACGACCACGGGATGTCCGAGCAGATCGGCGGCACGCTGCCGGTACGCGGCCGACCGGGACCCGCCGCCGACCAGGAAGACGCGGCCGTCGACGGTCGCCCCGACTGCACGCAACGCATCGACGCCGTCGAGCAGACCGCACAGCACGCCGTCGTGGGCCGCGAGCGCCAACTGCTCGCGTGTGGTCGTGTTCGTGAGACCGGCGAAGGTGCCGGTCGCATCGGGCAGGTTGGGCGTTCGTTCGCCGTCGAAGTACGGGACGAGCACGGCGGTCCCGGGATCGGCCGACGCAGCAAGTGCAAGGTCGGCGAGACCGGGCGGATCGGTGCCGAGCCACCTGGCGACGGTGTCGGTCACCTTGGTGGCGTTGAGCGTGCACACGAGCGGTAGATAGTTGCCGCTGGCGCTCGCGAACCCGGCCACCGCTCCGGATGCGTCGTGGGTCGGTGTGTCCGACACCGCGAACGCCGTGCCGGACGTGCCGAGCGAGATCGCCACGTCGCCCGCCGTCAGTCCGAGGCCGAGCGCAGCGCCCATGTTGTCGCCGGTACCAGGGCCGACCACGACCGACTGCGGCAGCCCGAGCTCGGCAGCCGCGATGGTGGTCACGATGCCGGACGGTTCCACCGGGCCGAGCACGCGCGGCACCTCCCCACCCCATCCGTCGGTGGCGGCCGCGAGGAACTCGGCGACGATGGTGTTCGACGTCGGATCGAACCATCCGCTGCCGGACGCATCGCCCCGATCGGTGACGTGCTCACCCGTCAGTCGCCACGTCAGGTAGTCGTGCGGGAGCATCAGGCTCGCCGCACGCTCCAGCACCTCGGGCTCGTGCTCGGTGACCCACGCGAGCTTCGTGATCGTGAACGAGGCGACCGGGACGCTGCCGATCGACTGCGCCCACTGCTCGGCGCCGAACTCGGCCACCAGCCGGTCGGCCTGGGTCGCCGACGTGGTGTCGTTCCACAGCTTCGCCGGCCGGAGCGGGTCGCCCGCGGCATCGAGCAGCACGAGCCCGTGCTGCTGGCCCGCGACGGAGATCGCGACGACGTCGGCGCGATGGTCGCCGAGCTGCGCGACCGCGTCGACCAGCGCGGCCCACCACGCCCGCGGATCCTGTTCGGACACCGGCGGCGCCGTCGGCGGATGCTTCGCAACTCCGCTGGCAACGACATCGCCGGTGGCGACGTCGCGCGCTTCGACCTTGGTCGACTGGGTCGACGAGTCGACCCCGACGACCAACCGCCTCGCCACCGCTCAGCGCACCCGTTCGATGTGACGGGCGACGAGGTTCTCCAACGCCTCTTGGCGACCACTGACCCCGATCGGCTCGTCACCGGTCATCTGCGCGTCGTGGAGCTGCTGCAGGGTGACCTCACCGTCGAGGATGTCGGCGCGATCGAGCCAGCCGGCGTAGCGGGCGGCACGGCGGGCGTCGATCTCGCCGTCTTCGAGAATGGATGCCGCGGCGAGCACCGAACGAGCCATCGTGTCCATGCCGCCGACGTGGCCGTGGAACAGATCGTCTCGGGCGATCGACTGGCGGCGCAGCTTGGTGTCGAACATCAGACCGCCCGTCGTGAAACCGCCCCCGCGCAGGATCTCCAACATGCCGAGCGTCATCTGCTCGACCGACTTCGGGAACAGGTCGAGGTCCCAACCGAGTCGGTCGTCACCGGCGTTGGCGTCGATCGAACCGAAGATGCCGGCGTTGACGGCCGTCGCGACCTCGTGGTGGAAGTCGTGTCCGGAGAGCGTTGCGTGGTTGACCTCGATGTTGACCTTGATCTCGTTCTCCAAGCCGTACTTCTGGAGGAAGGCGAACACGGTCGCCACGTCGTAGTCGTACTGGTGCTTGGTGGGCTCCATCGGCTTGGGCTCGATCAGGAGCGTGCCGTCGAACCCGATCGAGTGCTTGTGCTCGACGACCATGTTCAGGAACCGACCGAGCTGATCGAGCTCACGCTTCATGTCGGTGTTGAGCAATGTCTCGTAGCCCTCCCGGCCACCCCACAGCACGTAGTTCGCGCCACCGAGACGGTGGGTCGCGTTCATGCAGTGCGCAACCTGCGCGGCCGCGTACTGGAACATCGCCGGATCGGGGTTGGTCGCTGCGCCCGACATGAACCTCGGATGGGAGAACGCGTTGGTGGTGCCCCAGAGCAGCTCGATGCCGGTGCGTTCCATGTGCTCGGCGGCGAGCTCGACCATCTCGTCGAGATTGCGGGCGGACTCGGCGAACGTGGCGCCTGCCGGCGCGATGTCGACGTCGTGGAACGAGAAGAACGGCGCGCCGAGCTTCTGCACGAACTCGAACGCGGCCTCCATCTTCTGCTTGGCCGCAGCCATCGGTTCGAGGCCGGCGGCCGCTCCGCTCGCGGTCAGGGGGTTCCATGGCCGGTCGAGCGTGCCGGCGCCGAAGATGTCGGAGCCGTCCCACGCGAAGGAGTGCCAGTAGCACACGCCGAAGCGGAGGTGCTCGGCCATGGTCTTGCCCAGCACGACCCGGTCGGCGTCGTACCACCGGAACGCCAGCGGGTTGTCGCTGTCGGGGCCCTCGTAACGGATCGGTTCGGGAACGGTGTCGAAGAACATGGTCGTCATCTCTCTGTCGCTGTGCTCATGATCGGGCAACCTGGATTGGCGGGCCGGCGGGCGCCACGCTCGTCGACGACGAGCCCACCCGGACGGTCTCGATCGGTGTGTCACCGACGACCACGACCGTACCGGCCGGCACGGTGTCGGTCGCAGACGCGCCGACCCGGAACTCGAACTCGCCGGGCTCGACGACGTAGCTCAGGTCGACGCCGCTCGCTCCGAGCGCGCCGACGGGGACGTGGAACGTGACCGTCACGGACTCGCCGGGGTCGAGCGTGAGGCGCCGAAACCCGATCAGTTCCCTGACGGGCCGGGTGATCGTCGACACGGGATCACGCCCGTAGAGCTGCACGACCTCGTCACCGCGTCGGTCGCCCGTGTTGGTGACGACGACCGGGACATCGACGGTCTCGCCCACCCCGACGATCGTGGTGGGCGACACGACACCGGACGCGATCTCGAACGTGCTGTAGGACAGTCCATGTCCGAACGGATACAGCGGCTCGTTCGACTCGTCGACGTACGGACCTTTCCAGTGCGAGCGCCCGCCCGAGACCTTGTGGGCATGGAAGATCGGGATCTGGCCGGACGACCGGGGGTAGCTGACCGGCAGCTTGCCGCCCGGGTTCGTCGCTCCGACCAGCGCGTCGGCGATCGCGTCGCCGCCCTGCTCGCCGGGCAACCACGCCATCAACACTGCTGATGCCGCCTCGTGCACGGCGGGCGAACCGATCGGGCGGCCGGCGAGCAGCACGAGCACGATCGGGGTGCCGGTCGCGGCGACG
>CAXBAZ010000433.1:0-4239 GCA_963973395.1 uncultured Acidimicrobiaceae bacterium | reverse complement strand
CGGCCGACGGCGACCGGCTGCCCGACGTCGACCTGACGGCGCTGTCGTCGGGCGCGACGAGTTCGCTCGCCGGCATCGAGGGGCCCGCGGTCGTCAACCTCTGGGCGACGTGGTGCGCGCCCTGTCGGGCAGAGATCCCCGACTTCGAAGAGGTCCACCTGGCACGCGGCGACGAGGTCCGGTTCATCGGCGTCAACGTCGGCGACGACGCGGACGATGCGCTCGAGTTCATCGACGACGTGGGCGCGACGTACGACCAGTTCGCCGACTTCGACGGCGACGCCTCGACCGCGCTGCGAGCCACGGCGATGCCGTGACCGTGGCGATCGACGCAGGTGGTGTGATCACCACCCGTCATCTCGGCCCGCTCGATCAGGACGGGTTGAACGAGGCGATCGACGACGCGCTGGGCATCAGCGAGAACTGACCGGCCCGACCAGGAGCGATCGGATCGCCAGGACGGCGATCACGGCGCCGCCGGCCAGCGCGGCGCCCGTCGATGCCCGGTCGAACCAGAACGCGATGTCGGTCGGGAGGACCGGTCGGGAGAACACGGCCCGGCGGGTGAACGCCCACACGGCGAGTTGGAGGCCGCTGAGTGCGAGCAGGCCACGCACGAGGAGTTCCGACCGGCCGTACGTGGCGATCGCGGCGATACCGGCGCCGAGCGCGATGACCGGCATCAGCCACCACATGACGCTCGGCCCGGTCTCCGCGGGCAACGAGAGGTACTGGCCGGCGCCGGTGACCGCCGCCGCCAGCGACACCACGATGGTGGTCAGCGTGGCCGTGGCCGGACCGAGCCACCAGCCGAGCAGCACGAGCTGCAGTCCGACGAGCGCTCCGAACGCGGTGGGCCACCACGATGGTGATGCGACCAGCGTGGTCTCGACCGTGATGCCGACCGGCCTGCCGTCGACCGTGATCGGGATCGTCTGGACGGGCAGCGACATGCCGGGCTCCAATCCGATCGGCGGCTCCGGAGACATCCAGTGCGAACGGTGATCGTGCCACGCCCACGTCCGGCCCGAACCGACCGTTCGCCATTCGGGCACGGCCCGGTGGTCGACGAACGGCGGCACCTCGCTGACGCCGAACCGGTTCTCGTTCTCGTACGTCGCCGCAGAGAGCCGATTGGTGGCGATCGTGCCGTCGGGTGCGAACCGCAGGTACGGCTCACCGGCGTAGCCGTACACGATCACCTCGGCGCCGGTGGGTGCGGTGAGCCTCACGAACGAGTCGCCACCTTCGATCGACACCGAGAGACCGTCGATCGGGGGTGCCACCGAGACGATCGTCGTGCGGTAGTCGGTCGGACCGGCGGCATCGGCGTGGGCGACGTTGGGGGTCATCGCGACCACGACACCGACGGCCAGCGCCCACAGCTTCATGCGTCGCGCCGTGTCATGCGCGGACGCGCAGGGTGAACTCGCCGGCCGAATGCACGGTGCAGCTGCCCGACAGCTCGCCCGGTGCGGTGAATCGCTTGGTGAGCGACTCTCCGGGACCGACGTAGAACACGCCGACGACGTGCCCTTCGACGTCGTCGTTGACGATCCGGATCGTCTCGCCGACCTGGACGGTCAGTTCGCGCGGGACAAGATCGACCTGCTCGCCGCGCTCGATCCGGTCCGCGGTGCCGGCCGGAATGTAGTAGTCGAACTCGAACGTCGTGACCTCGTCGGCCTCGCCGATCACGACGCTGGTCGAGGTGTCGTCCGGGCGGACGGCGCGGCCGATCAGCAGTCCACCGATCACGACGAGCGGGATCAGCACGACGAGCAGGATCCGCTGGGTGCGGGTCATGCGTCGCCATCCTGCGAGCGGTCGTCCAGCAGCCGCTCGAAGTCGGCGGCGAGCGCGTCCTTCGTGACCCCGAACGGCCAGGTCATGGCGATCCGGCCCTCGTCGTCGACCGCGTACAGGTCGGTGCGGTGGCCGACCTCGATCTCGCCCTCGGCGTTCGTGTCGACCGCGTACGACGTGCCGAACGGCGCCGCGACCCTGGCGAGCAGCGACGGGTCGTCGGTGCCGAGCGCGTGGCCGTCGTCGGGGAAGAAGCCGCCGACGTACTCCGCCAGGATCGGCAGGTCGCGGTCGGGGTCGATCGTGATCATGGCGACGTCGACAGCCGACGGATCGTCGAGTTCGCGGCGGGCCAACCGGACGTCGGACAGGGTCGTCGGGCAGAAGTCGGGACAGTTGGTGTAGCCGAAGTAGACGGCGAGCAGCTCGCCCCGCTCGGCTCGCAGCGCGAACGGAGCGCCGGCGTTCGACAGATCGGGCAACTCGAACTCGCCGACGAACGGCGCCGGATCGCGCGTGTACCCGGCGAAACCGCCGTCGCCGGTCGCCGACTGATCGCCGCCGGGGGAGCTCGCCCGGCCGCCGTCGCCCCCGCCACAGGCGACGAGGCCGATGACTGCGAGCGCGACCAACACACCACTCCGGCGGATCACGGCGCGACCTCGGCCAGTGCCTCGATGTACGCGACGACGGCGTCGATCTCGGCGGGCGACAGCTCGGTGCGCGGCATGGGCAGGTTGTATCCCTCGACGAGCTTGGCGCCGGGGTCGACGATCGATTCGACGATGTACTCACGGTCGGCGATGACCGGCTCGCCGCCCTGGAGTTCGACTTCGGAACCGAACAGCCCGACGAACGGTGGGGCCACGCCGCCGTCGCCGTTCGAGCCGTGGCAGGCCGCGCACCCCTTGTCGCGCGTGACCTCACGTCCCTCGGTCGCGGCGGGCGGGAGTTCGACGCCGGCCGTCGAGCCGTCGGCGCCGCACGCGGGGAGGAGGGCGACGGCGAACAGGGCGAGCATGCTGGTGGTCCGGTTCATCGAACATCCGGTCGTCGGCGGCGGTCGTCGAGTTCCGACCCGTCGGTGGTTTCGGCGGCAGCGAGCGCCGCGACGAGTTGTTCCCGCGCGCGTGAGACCCGTGAGCGGATCGTGCCGATCGGCACGCCGAGCACCCGGGCGGCTTCGTCGTAGCGGAGACCGGTGAGCTGGGTGATCACGAACGCCGCCCGACGGTCGTCGTCGAGCTGATCGAGCAGTTCGGCCCATTCGGGACGGAACGCGTCGATCGCCGGCGTCGTGATGTCGTCGCGTGCCAGCCCGGTCACACGCTGTTCGAGCCGACGGCGGCGGATCCGCTTGCGGGTCGCGTCGGCACACGTGCGCCGGGCGATCGTGAGCAGCCAGTGTTTGGCCGGTCCGTCGGCGCGGAACCGGTGCAGGGAGGCGATCGCACGCGCATAGGTGTCCTGGGCCAGATCGTCGGCGTTGTCGCGGTCGCCCAGATAGCGGCACAGGGTGCTGACGTCGTGCTGCGTCTCCGCGATGAACTGACGGAGTGCCGACTCGTCGCCGCCCTGGGCGTCGAGCAGGAGTCGCGTCAGTCGATCCATGCACGATCATTCTGCCGTGGGAACTGCGGGGACGGTACGGGCGACCGTCACGACATGGGACGACGAACGGGATCCGAATTCGATGCCGGGCGGAGGTGGTCGTGCGACTCGGTGCGCGAGCTGATCTCCGCCGAGGTCGACGACGCGCTGGTCGGCGACGAGGCACACGTGCTCGAGACGCACCTCGAGGACTGTGCGGTGTGCATCGCATACCGCGCCGAGGTGGTCTCGCTGGCGCGTGCGACGCGGCTGCGGTCGGCCGCGTTCGATCCGGGCTTCGTCGACACGGTGATGCGCCGGACACGACCCGCTCGCCTCGGGCGGGGCGGATGGTTGCGTCCGGCGCTCGCGTGGTGTGGGCTCGTGGTGGCAGCCCAGAGCGTCGCGCCGCTGGTGCTCGGCGATCTCCACGGCACGCCGACCCACGTCGCGAGGCACGTCGGCGCATCGACGCTGGCGCTCGCGATCGGCCTGCTGTACGTGGCGTGGCGGCCCCACCGTGCCGCCGGTCTGCTGCCGTTCGTGGGTGCACTTTCCGGATCGATGTTCGCCGCCGCGGTGTTCGACGTGCTGAGCGGGGACCGATCGCCGGTGTCGGAGCTCACCCACGTCGCCGAACTCGTCGGCATGGTGCTGCTCTGGATGATCGCGGGGTCGCCGGGGTGGCAACGCGTCGAGCGGGCCGTCAGCCTCGGTCGCCGGGGAGTCGCCGCTCCCACCAGGTGACGAGTTCGTCGGTCACGGCACGGTCCAGGCCGTAGGCGCCGCACACGGTGCGGGCGACGTCGAGCAGCGCCCCGTCGCGGAGTGCCTCGACCGCGC
>CAXBAZ010000432.1:0-4246 GCA_963973395.1 uncultured Acidimicrobiaceae bacterium | reverse complement strand
GGCGTGACGATCCCGGCGTTTCGCCGCATCGAACGGTCGATCGACGAGCTGCGCCGGACACGATGGACCGAGGGCAGCGTCGTGGTCGACAGTGACGGCGAACCGGTCGTCATCGATCGGATCGCCGAGGGGGAGATGGTGACCGTCTACCCGCAGGGCTCGGTCGGGTCGGTCGACTCGCAGGCCGTGCTGATTCGTGAACCGCTGGATCGCTTCACCGACGAAGCGCGACTCCTCGGTCCGATCGTCGCCGGAGTCGTCGTCCACTCCAAACTCTGTACGCACATGGCGTGCTCGCTCGGGCTGTATCAGCAGAGCAGCGGCACGCTGCTCTGCCCCTGCCATCAGGCGGCGTTCGACGTGCTCGACCGTGGTCAACCGGTCGCCGGCCCGGCGCGGCGGCCGCTCCCCCGCCTCCCGATCCGTCTCACCGACGACGGGTTCCTGGTGGCGACCGGCGACTTCCCGGACGCCGTCGGCACAGGCTTCTGGTACCGGCCATGAGCACGACGGACACACCCACGGACACCGGCGCAGACGAGCGCACCGACGACGGCGTCGTCGAGACCGTCCGGCGGCGGGCCCACAAGGCCGGGAGCAAGGTGTTTCCCGGCCACGGCTCGTTCCTGCTCGGCGAGATCGCGATGTTCGCGTTCATGGTGCTCGTCGCCACCGGCATCTACCTCGCGTTCGCGTACGAGGCGTCCAACGAGACCGTCGAGTACCGCGGTTCGTACGAGCCGATGGTCGGCGTCGACGTGTCCCGGTCGTACGCATCGGTGATGGACATCACGTTCGACCGCCCGGGCGGCTGGGTGATCCGCCAGACGCACCATTGGGCAGCCGTCGTCTTCATCGCCACACTCACCCTCCACGCCGCGCGCGTGTTCTTCACGGGAGCGTTCCGTCGTCCGCGCCGGTTGAACTGGACGATCGGTGTCACCCTGCTCGCCCTGGCGCTCGGCGCGGGCTACCTCGGTCTCACGCTCCCCCACGACCTGCTCGGCGGCACGGGCGCCCGCATCGGCCACGCCGAGCTGCTGTCGGTTCCCGTGATCGGCCCCGGCCTCGTCGACCTGCTGTTCGCCGGTGAGTTCGGCAATCCCGACATGCTGCACCGCCTGTGGCTGCTGCACGTCATCGTGGTCCCGTTGCTGATCGGAGCAATGCTCGCGGCCCACCTCTCGCTCGTGTGGCGCCAGACCCACACCCAGTTCCCGGCGACCGGCGACCGTGACCGTCACCACGGCCACGACCGTGACCGTGACCGTGAGCACGAGCACGAGCACGACGATGCGGCACAGGCCGAGGGGCGTTCGCGAGACGAGCAGGTCACCGGCAACCGGGTGTGGCCGCTGCATGCCCTGAAGTCGTCGGGTGCTGCGTTCATCACGTTCGGCACGCTGCTCATGATGGGCGCGGTCTTCGAGATCGCACCGATCTGGCTCTACGGCCCCTTCGACGCCGCGGCGTCGACCGTGCCGGCCCAGCCGGACTGGTACCTGGGATGGGTGGAGGGTGCCCTGCGGCTCGTTCCGTCGACGGGGTTCGTGCTGTTCGGCCGCTGGGAGATACCGAACGCGTTCTTCGTCGGCGTGCTCCTACCGGCGTCGGCATTCGTCGTGTTGTATGCGACGCCGTGGTTGGAAGCCCGATTCACCGGCGACCGCGACGCCCACCACGTGCTCGAGCGTCCACGCGATCGTCCGATCCGGACAGCGCTGGGCATCACCGGACTCACCGTGCTGTTGGTGCTCACCGTCGCCGGCAGCCACGACCTCGCGGCGCTCCTCGCACGGGTGCCCGTCGAGCGGGTCACCGCGCTCTACCGCTGGCTGCTCGTGCTCGCTCCGCCGCTCGCCGGCTGGCTCGCATACTCGGTCTGCCGCTCACTGACGGCCGACGAGCACACGGATCGATCCGGGGAGCAGCGGTGACGACGACCACGAGGACGACGAGGACGACGAGGACGACGAGCGCGGCGACGCTGCTCGTGGCGGCCGCGCTGGTCACAAGTTGCAGTGGCCAGGAGCCGGGCGCCTTCGCGCCGCGCAGCGACGACGCCCGCGCCGTCGACACCGTGTTCTGGGTGATGGTCGCACTGGGCGCTGCCGTGTTCGCCGCCGTGATCGTGCTCCTCGTGCTGGCCCGCAGGGGACGCGGCGACGACGACGATCAACCGACGCTCGACCGGAGGGCGAGGCGGCTCGTGATCGGCGGCGGCGTGATCCTGCCGGTCGTGATCCTCGTCCCGCTGACGGTCGTGATGCTCGTCGTCGGTGCCCGGATCTCGCCGAGCCGCGACGCGGCGTTCGAGGTCGAGGTCACGGGCCACCAGTACTGGTGGGAGGTCGAGTACCCCGATGGCACGGTCACCGCCAACGAGATCCACATCCCGGTCGGCCGACCGGTCCGGCTCGTGCTCCGGTCGGCCGACGTGATCCACAGCTTCTGGGTGCCGCAGCTCGCCGGCAAGGTCGACATGATCCCGGGCGAGACCACCGAACTCCTGATCGAAGCCGACGACCCGGGCCGCTATCTCGGGCAGTGCGCCGAGTTCTGCGGAATCCAACACGCCCGGATGCGGGTACTCGTGTTCGCCGATCGTCCCGACGACTTCGATGCGTGGTGGGCCGCCGAGGCGGCCGACGCCACCCCACCGACCAGCGAGGAGTCCGAGCGCGGCGCGATCGCGTTCGCCGAGGTCGGTTGTGCGAGCTGTCATGCGGTGCGCGGCACCGATGCCGACGGCGAGCTCGGGCCGGACCTGACCCACATCGCGAGCAGGACCACGCTGGGCGCCGGCACCGTCGACAACGACCGCGGGCACCTGGCCGGATGGATCGCCAACGCCCAAGGGGTCAAACCGGGTGCACACATGCCGCCGATCCCGCTGACGGCGCAACAGATCCAGGATCTCCTCGACTACCTGGAGGACCTGCGGTGACCGCGACACCGCCGGAGACAACGGCCGAGACGACGACCGCGGACGGTTCGGACGTCACCGCCGAACTCCACAGGATCTGGTCGTCGAAGGCCGGGATGCCGGGCTTCCTGAGTGCGGTCAGCCACAAGCAGATCGGCATGCGGTTCATCTGGACCGGCATGGCGTTCCTGATCGTCGGCGGGATCGAAGGCCTGCTGATCCGGATGCAACTCGCCCGGGCCGAGAACACGCTGCTCGGCCCGGAGACGTACAACCAGGTCTTCACGATGCACGGGACGACCATGATGCTCCTGTTCGCCGTGCCGGTCCTCGAAGGCCTCGCCATGTACTTCACGCCGCTCCAGGTCGGCACCCGCGACCTGCCGCTGCCGCGCCTCAACGCGCTCGGCTACTGGCTGTATCTCGCCGGTGGCATCCTGCTCAACTGGAGCCTCCTCACCGGTTCGATCCCCGACGGCGGCTGGTTCGCGTACGTGCCACTCACCGGCCCCGAGTTCTCACCGTCGCGTGCACTCGACTACTGGCTGCTCGGCGTCACGTTCGTCGAGATCTCCGGGATCATCGGCGCGGTCGAACTGGTGCTCGTCATCCTGCGATTCCGTGCACCCGGCATGTCGCTGGGGCGGATCCCGCTGTTCGTGTGGAGCGTGCTCGTCATGTCGGCGATGATCCTCGTCGCGTTCCCGTACGTCGTCGCCGCATCGCTGCTGCTCGAGATCGAGCGCAAGTTCGGAGCACCCTTCTACGACCCGGCCGGTGGCGGCAACCCGCTGCTCTGGCAGCACCTGTTCTGGATCTTCGGACATCCGGAGGTGTACATCATGCTCCTGCCGGCGATCGGCATGGTGTCGATGGTCGTGGCCGCCCACGTCGGTCGACCGGTCGTCGCCTATCCGCTCGTGGTCGCCTCGCTGATCGGCATCGGCGTCGTCAGCTTCGGATTATGGGTACACCACATGTTCGCCACCGGACTGCCCGTGATGGTGCTCAGCCTGTTCGCGGTCGCGAGCTACGCGATCGCGATCCCGTCCGGAATCCAGGTGTTCGCGTGGATCGCGACGATCTGGACGGGACGTCCGCGATGGACGGCACCCATGTGGTTCGTCGTCGGATTCGTCGCCATCTTCGTGCTCGGCGGGATCACCGGCGTGATGGTCGCCACGGCGCCATGGGACCTCCAGGCCCACGACACGTTCTTCGTGGTCGCCCACTTCCACTACGTGCTGATCGGCGGCGTGGTGTTCCCGATGTTCGCCGGACTGCTGCACTGGTTCCCGAAGCTGACCGGCCGGCTCGCGA
>CAXBAZ010000431.1:0-4248 GCA_963973395.1 uncultured Acidimicrobiaceae bacterium | reverse complement strand
TCCCGAACGACGAGTGGCCGGAACGGTTGCACGGCCGCAGCGGCTATCTGGTGCCCAAGCCCGACCAGCGCCTCGTCACTGCGGCGTCGTTCGGGTCGCAGAAGTGGGACCACTGGCGCCCCGCCGGCGGCGCCCAGATCCTCAGGGCATCACTCGGCCGGGACGGTCTGCCGGTCCGCCATCTCGACGACGATGCGGTGATCCGACACACACTCGACGACCTCGGCCGGCACCTCGACCTCGACCTGCAACCCGGCGAGGTGTCGATCACCCACTGGCACGATGCGTTCCCGCAGTACCGGCCCCACCACCACGAACGCGTCGCTGCGATCGAGGCGTCCCTGCCCGCCGGCGTGGCGATCGCCGGGGCGAGCTACCGAGGGATCGGGGTCCCGGCATGCATCGCCGACGGGGAGCGGGCCGCCGACCTCATCAAGGTCACGACCGGATCCGCCGATGGGTTGATGTCATGATGGAGCCGATGTCGACCCGACCGACCGCGCCCGTGTTCCGCCGGCGACGGCGTGCAGCGGGCAGCGCGCTCGCCGTTGTGTCGCTGCTGACGCTCGCGGCGTGTGGCGGGCCGGTCGCCGAGGCCGCGTCGGCGACGACCGAACCGGCTCCGACCACGGTCGCCGCACCGACGACCACCGTCCCCACGCCCGCACCCACGACGACGTCCACGACCACCCCGCCGTCGACGACGACCACCACGACCACCACCACGACCACGACCACGACGGTCGTCGAGCCTCCCGTCCCCCAACCGATCGCGCCCCCCGCCGACGAGTACGCGCAGGAGCCGATCATCGAGATGGGATCGATCATGATCCCGAAGTTGGGCGTCGACATGACGATGTACGAGGGCATCCGCTTGACGACGCTCGACTACGGGCCCGGACACTGGCCGGGTTCGGCACTGCCCGGACAGAACGGCAACGTCGTCGTCGGCGGTCACCGCACGAGTGGTCACCGCGTCTTCCGCGACGTCGATCAGCTCGAGCCGGGCGACGAGATCGTCTTTCGCGACGGCAACGGCGAGCACACCTACGTCGTGAACCGCGTCGAGATCGTCGATCCGACCGCGGTCTGGATCGTCGATCCGACCGAGACCCCGACCGCGACGCTGTTCGCATGTCACCCGCCGGGCTCGACGGCGCAGCGGATCGTCGTGTTCGCCGACCTCGCCGACACCGACTCCGCCTGATGCCCGGCGCCGAGGGGTCACCCCGCCTCCTCGCGCGCCTCGCCGGCTGCGTCGGCGGAGGTCTGCTCGTCGCGTCGGCGATGCCTCCGTGGGGGTTCTGGCCGCTGGCGTTCGTCGGCATCGCCTGCTTCGACCTCGCGCTCGGCGACGAACCGGTGCGGTCACGACGGGCGTGGGCCGGCCTCGCGTTCGGGTTGCCGTGGATGCTCGTCGGCATGGCGTGGATGTGGTTCCTCACGGCGCCCGGGTACCTGGTCACGTCGCTGCTGTTCGCGGCGCTGCACGCCGCTGCGGCCGCGGCGGCGCCGATCGGACCGTGGCGGGTGCTGGGGCGCCCTGCGGCGCACACGCTCGCCGAGATCGTCCGCATGCTCGTACCGTTCGGCGGCGTTCCCCTGGCGACGCTCGGAATCTCGCAGGCCGGAGGGCCGCTGCTCGTCGTGGTCCGCGTCGGCGGCGTGATCCTGCTCACGTGGCTCGTGTTCCAGGTGGCGATCGGGATCGCCACGCCAGTGCACCGCCTGATCGCCTCCCGCTCCGGCCGCGCACCGGCACGACCGTTCGTGCGGCCCCTCGAGCTCTGGGGACCTGCGGCCGGGGTGATCGTCGTCCTCATTGCGTTCGTCGCACCGGCGGGCACCGACCGCGACATCGATCCGTTGACGATCGCAGCCGTGCAAGGTGGCGGCGATCAGGGCACGTCGGCGTTGAACGTGCCGAGCTCGCGTGTCACGCAGGCCCACCTCGACGCGACGGCGACGATCGAACCGGACGACGACCTCGATCTCGTCGTCTGGCCGGAGAACGGCATCGACGTCGACGGGATCGCGTTCGCCGACAGTCAGGCATTGGCCGACATCGCAGCCGAGGCGGCCCGACTCGGGGTTCCGTTCGCGATCGGCGTCACCGTCGATTCCGAGTTCAGCTCCCATCCGCGCGAGGACAGCTTCGTGAACGCCCAGCTGGTGGTCACACCCGAAGGTGACGTCACGAGCGGCTACGAGAAGGTACGCATCGTGCCGTTCGGCGAGTACGTGCCGCTGCGCGGTGTGCTCGAGGCGCTCGGCGCACCACTCGATCAGATCCCGTCCGATGCGACGCGCGGCCGGGACCCCGCCGTGATCACACTGCCGGACGGCACCCGACTCGGCGTGATGATCTCGTGGGAGGTCTTCTTCGGCGACCGCGGCCGGGCCGGCGCCGAGAGCGACATCCTGATCAACCCGACCAACGGGGCGAGCTACACCGGCACGATCGTGCAGACTCAACAGGTCGCATCGAGCCGCCTGCGGGCGATGGAGACCGGCCGGTGGGTGGTGCAGGTGTCGCCCACCGGGTTCTCGGCGTTCGTGTCGCCCGACGGCGACGTGTTCCAGCGGACCGATGTGAGCGAACGGCGGGTGATCACCATGGACGTACCGCTCCGCTCCGGGAGCACGTGGTACACCACACTCGGCGACGCTCCATGGGTCGCCATCGTGCTCGTGCTGACGGCTGCGACGCTGTGGTTCGGGGACGGACGGGCCCGCTTCAGGTCTCGAGCAGCAGCGTGACCGGCCCGTCGTTGACGATCGCGACCCGCATCTCCGTGCGGAACCGGCCGGTCGCCACGGTGGCGCCGAGCGAACGTAGGTGGTCGATGACGGCATCGACGAGCGGTTCGGCGTGTTCGGGTCGTGCGGCATCGATCCAGCTCGGACGACGACCCTTGTCGGTGTTGCCGTACAGCGTGAACTGACTGACGACGAGCACCTCCCCGGTCACTCCGTCGACGGCACGCTGCGCGAGCGATCGGTTCATGACTCCGTCGTCGTCGTCGAGGATCCGCAGGTGCCAGATCTTCTCCGCGAGCTTCTCGGCATCCGACGCGTCGTCGTCGTGCGTGGCACCGACCAGCGCGCAGATGCCGTCGCCGATCTCACCGACGCGTTCGAGCGCGCCGGATGCGAGCCTCACGTCGACCGACGCCTCGACGACCCGCTGCACCAACGCTCGCATCTCCGCAGCCTGCCACGACCACCGGCCGGCGGCTCGAACGACCGCGCTGATCCGCGAGATGTCAGCGCGGGTGTCGGCGAGGAATTCCGCGATGATGGCGGGTGTGAGCGACCTCCCCACCATCGCAGCCGGGTCACTTCGGGTCGAGGTCGACCCGGCGGCCGGCGGACGCATCGCCCAGGTCACCGTCGGTGACACACCGTTGCTCGTCGGTCGCGCCGACGCCGGCGGCGATCCGCTCGCGTGGGGCGCCTATCCGATGGTGCCGTGGGCGGGACGGATCCGCGACGGCCGGTTCGAGTTCGACGGCGTGTCGTACGCGTTGCCGCGCAACCATCGCGGCCACGCCATGCACGGAGTCGGCTACACCTCCGCCTGGGCAGTCTCCGCCCGCACACCGACGCGGATCGAACTCCGCCTCGATCTGCCGACCGACGCGACGTGGCCGTTCGGCGGCACCGTGCTCCAGGCGTTCGAGGTGAGCGAGGGAGTGCTGACGTGCACGATGACCGTGGCCGCGACCGATCGCCCCTTCCCGGTGTCGTTCGGGTGGCACCCGTGGTTCCGAAAGCCATCGCGCCTCGAGTTCGCCCCGACGGCGATGTACCAGCGTGACGTCGACCACATCGCGGTCGACGAACTCGTCGAGGTGCCGCCGGGCCCCTGGGACGACTGCTTCGTCAATCTGGAGCCGATCGGTGTGACCGTCGACGACGTCGACGTGACGTTGAGCTCGCCCTGCACCGACTGGGTGGTCTTCGACGAACCGCCGCACGCGACGTGTATCGAGCCCCAGACCGGCCCGCCCGACGCGTTCACCATCCGTCCCGAGATCATCGAGCCGGGGGCGGCGTCGACCACATCGTTCCGCCTGGCGTTCGATGTCCGACCCGGCAACCGTCGTTGAAAGAATGTAATCCTGAGTCGTAGTGACTCAGCTAACATGCCTCTACCCTGTGGGCATGACCGTCACGTCCACGCTGCTCACGCTCCCGAGCATCTCCCTGCCGCGCGTCCTCCTTCCCGGCGCCACCGTCACACTC
>CAXBAZ010000430.1:0-4255 GCA_963973395.1 uncultured Acidimicrobiaceae bacterium | reverse complement strand
CCGAACGGCGGACCTCGGCGATGTCCGCGTCGGTGAGGTTGCGATCGTGCGACTGCAGACGCAGTCGGTAGGCGAGGCTCCGCCGATCGTCCCCCAACGCCCCGCCCCGGTAGACATCGAACAGGGTGATCTCGTCGAGCAGCTTGCCGGCACCCTGACGGATCGCCTTCTCGAGCTTCTCGGCCGGGATCGCCTCGGGCAGTACGAACGAGAGGTCGAGATCGCTGGACGGCATCCGGCTGACCGGTGACCAGGCCGTGGGTCTGGGCTCACGACCGAGCACCTCGTCGAGGTTCAACTCGAGGATCGCCACCCGTTCCGACACCTCGAACCGTTCGAGCACCGCCGGGTGGACCTCGCCGACCGCACCGGTCGGTTCCTTGCCGGCCTGGAGCACGGCCGATCGTGTGGGGTGCAGGCCGGGTGGGACCCGGCCCTGATCGATCCGGGCACCCACCCCCATCGCCGCGGACACCTCGCGCCAGACCGCCATGGCCGCCGGTGCCTCCTCGCCGGCGAGCACGACGCAGAGCGCCTCGTACTCGTCGGGGAGTTCGCCCGAACCGGGCGGGTACACGTGACCGATCTCGAACAGGCCGACACCCGGGCGTCGATGGGATTCGTTGAAGGCGATCGATTCGAGCAGACCGGGCCGGAGCGATGTTCGCAGCACACTCTCCTCGACCACGAGCGGGTTCGTGATCGAGATCGTCGGCCCGTCCAACCCGGCCTTCGCCAGCGTGTCCGGGGCGAGGAACGGATTGGGCATCGCCTCCGACAGGCCGAGGCCGAGCAGCACCTGCCGGAGGAGACGCCGGCGCTGCTGTCGCACGGTGAGACCCCCGTGTGCAGTCGATGTCGGTACCACCTTGCCGAGATTGGCGTAGCCGTAGTGCCGGGCGACCTCCTCGATCACATCGATCTCCGCCTCGCTGTCGGGCCGCCACGTCGGCAGGGAGACGGTCCGTGTATCGCCGTCTCCGGTGACCGTGAACCCGATCGGGTCGAGCAGCCGGGGCAGGTCGTCACCGGTCAGATCGGTGCCGAGGATGCGGTTGACCTCCGTCACCCGAACGGTGGCCGCCCGTTCGCGCGCGGGCATCGACGAGCCACGGGCGTCCGACATCCCGGCGTGGACGACCAGGTCGGGGCAGGTCTCGCGCAGCAGTTCCGCGTACCGGGCGTGCGCGGTCTCGATGACGTACGGGTCGCACCCCCTCTCGTAGCGCGCCGATGCCTCCGAGCGCAGCCCGAGGCGGGCCGAGGTCTGCAGCACGGTGAGTGGCGTGAACCACGCGATCTCGTGGGCGACGGTGGTCGTGGCGTCGCTGATCTCGGTGTCGAGCCCGCCCATCAGCCCGCCGAGCCCGATGGGCACGTCGTCCGCATCGCAGATCAACAGGTCGGCGGACGTCAGCGTCCGCGTCTCGCCGTCGAGCGTGGTCAGTTGCTCGCCGTCGACCGCGACGCGAATCCGGAATCCGCCTCCGCCGAGCGTGTCGAGGTCGTACGCGTGCGTCGGCTGGTTCAGTTCGAGCGTGACGTAGTTCGACACGTCGACCACGTTGCTGATCGGCCGCATACCTGCCGCTGCGAGGCGTCGCTGCATCCAGGAGGCGCTCGGCGCGACCCGGACGCCGCTCATGACGACCGACGTGAACCTTCCGCACCTGTCGCCGTCGACGATCTCGACGGGGGCGGTGCGCTCGGGTCCGTCGAACACGAGCTCGGGCGTCGGCGGTCGGAACTCGACGCCCATCTGCGCCGCGACGTCGCGGGCGATGCCCACGTAGCCCCAGCAGTCGGGCCGGTTGCGGGTCACGTCGACGTCGATCAGCACATCGGGCTCGATGCCGAGCACGTCTCCGTACGGCACTCCCAGCGGCGTCCCCGCCGGCAGGATCAGGATGCCGGAATGGTTGTCGCCGAGCCCCAGCTCGTCAGCCGCACACAGCATGCCGTCGGAGTCGATGCCGAGGATGCCGCGCCGTTCGATCTGCATGCCGTTGGGCATGGTCGTGCCCAGCGTGGCGAGCGGCACGATGTCGCCTTCCGCCATGTTGAAGGCCCCGCACCAGACGTGGCGCTCGACACCGTCGCCGGCGTCGACGTACACGCGCTGCACCTTGGCGGCGTCGGGATGCTGTTCGAGGCGCTTCACCTGCGCACTGATCACCCCGGCGACGGTGGCTCCGATGTGGTCGACCGAGTCGACCTCCATCCCGAGTCCGGTCAGCACGTCCCCCAACCGCTGCACCGAGTCGGTGTCGGCAGGATCGGCGAAGTCCCCGTACTCGTTCAACCACGACAACAGAACCTTCATCTGGTCACCTCCGAGGTGATCACCCGAGGCGTCGGCCGGGCACCGAGTACATCAATGAATTCGGCCTGAGACGAGATCAGGATGTTCGAGCGCAAGGCGCGAGGTGAGGACGTTGGCTCTGGCCAACGACGAGCTCTCGCAACGCAGCGATCGGGCATCCTGGCTCGTCTCAGAACTGCTCGAGGAAGCGGATGTCGTTGGTGAACATGTCGCGGATGTCGCCGACCTGGTGCCGCATCACGGCCATGCGGTCGATCCCGAATCCGAATGCGAAACCGCTCCACTCCTCGGGGTCGATCCCGCCCGCTCGCAAGACGTTCGGGTGCACCATGCCGCAGCCGCCGAGCTCGAGCCAGGAGCCGTCGGGCCGCTGGATGTCGAACTCCGCCGACGGTTCGGTGAACGGGAAGTAGCTGGGCCGCAGGCGCGACGACCAGCCCGGCCCGAAGAACGCCTTGGTGAACGCCTCGATCGTGCCGGCTAGGTGTGCCATCGTGATGTTCCGGTCGACGACGAGGCCCTCGATCTGGTGGAAGACCGGCATGTGCGTGGCGTCGGGCGTGTCGCGGCGGAACACGCGACCGGGGGCGACGATGTAGATCGGCGGCTCCTGCTCGAGCATCGTGCGGATCTGGACCGGGGACGTGTGCGTGCGCAGCACGGTGTGTCCGGGTTCGACACCTTCGGGGGCGTAGTCGACGAACAGCGTGTCGAACTCGCCCCGGGCCGGGTGCCCCTCCCCCATGTTGAGTGCCTCGAAGTTGTGCCAGTCCGTCTCGACCTCGGGGCCCTCGGCGACCCGGAACCCGAGGCCGACGAAGACGTCCTCGAGCCGTTCCCACGCCTGCGTGACGAGGTGGGCGTGACCGCGGGTCGGACGGCCGACGTGTTCGGTCAGGTCGATCCGCTCGGCCTGGACCCGGGCGTCGAGGGCCGCTGAGCCGAGCGCCGCCCGTCGCGCCTCCAGCTCGGCGCCGACGGTGTGCATCGCCTCGTTGACGGCCTGTCCCGCGGCCTTCTTCTCGTCGACGGAGGCGAGGGAACCGAGTCGCTTCTTGAGCTGTGCGAGCTGCCCCTTCTTGCCGAGCAACCGTGCGTCGAGCGCGGTGATCGATGCGAGCGATTCGGCGGCGTCGACCTGGGCGAGCGCTGCATCTCGGGCAGCGCGGATGTCGTCGATCACGGGAGTCCTTTCAAACACGACGAGCGTACGGGAACGGAGAACGTCATCCCCGGGTGGACTCGGACGTGGACGCAGCCGTCAGCGGCGTCGTCCCCGGGTGGTCCACCCGGGGCACCGAAATCGCTGGGTCGCCGTCACGGCGATCAGTGTAGGCGACGGGTGACGCGCGACCAAGGTCGATTGCCGGCTCCCGTGTGATCGAACGGCCGAACGGCCGGCTCAGCGGATGGTCGCGAGGTCGCGCACGTCGTCGGTCGGCAGGGCGCCCGTGACGTACGCGGTCACCTGCATCTCGTCGAGGTCGACCTGGCCGCGGAGCGTGGACATGAACGCCGTGTCGGTCGCGTCGGCGCCGGTGGCGATCCGCACCATCGAGGTACGTGGAGCGAGACAGGTCGGGTCGACGACGAACCAGTCGCGTCCGAGACAGACTTCGGTCACGGCGTGGAAGTCCATCGGATCGAGGCCCGGTGCGTAGGCCGACACGACCCGCGCCGGAATCGCGTTCGCCCGGAGCAGCGCGGTCGTCAGATGGGCGTAGTCGCGGCACACACCCTCGCGGGCCAGCAGCGTGGCGACGGCACCGTCGGTGGGCCGGGAGGATCCCGGCACGTAGTCGAGGTTCGCGCCGACCCAACTCGAGATCGCCGGGAGGAGTTCACTGCCCGAGAGGCCGGCGAACTCGGCGCGTGCGAACGGCCCGAGCTCGTCGGACTGGCAGTAGCGACTCGGTCGGAGATATCGGCAGG